>JADGAO010000090.1 GCA_015231995.1 Nitrospinota bacterium
AGCACCAGGATACACTTGGAGGTCTCCGCGATGCTGTCTATGAGCTTTTTAGACTGCTCCGTCGTAAGGTCGTCCTTCATCAGATGGCGGGCGATATCCAGCCTTCTGCAATGGATGCACTCCAGGTTGCATCCGGCGGTGGTCTCCCAGAAAACGAGCCGCAACTGGCTATCCGTGTTCATCATGAACCGGCGGGCCGCCTCCCCTGTGGAGTCCGCCTCTTTTATATCGTTATAGACTTCCTTTATGACCGCCTCTTTCGGGTGGCCGCCTGGATGTCCTTTGCCGTGTGGGTGGGACATGTTAAATTATTTCTCCTGAATATTAGGTTCTTTCCCTTTGTCCCCCTTAGCAAGGGGGACCGGCGCTAAAGCGCCGAGGGGGTTTAATTTAATCTCTGCTCTGTACTAAATAACTGTCCCAAGTACAAATTAGACCTCCCCCGCCACTTCGTGGGGCCCCCTCCTTAGTAAGGGGAGCTTTGCATAATCCATCACGTTCGCAATATTGTCATTCTGAGCGCCAGCGAAGAATCTGTTTTTATTTGATCCTTCGGTCGCCAGGACTCCCTCAGGATGACAAAATATGGCAATCGTTTGGTTATGCAAAGGTCTCCTTGCTAAGGAGGGGTTAAACTACACGCGGGCCGTTACGGGAGCCGCCGATTTTTTCAATAAATGCTCCGGAACCGGGAAATCTTCGCCTTTAGCCTTCAATTCCGCCCTGATCGCCGGGGTTATGCCGCATTCCTCGTCCGTGAGGTAACAGGCCGGGTCCGGCGCGGCTGGATCGTTGTAAACCAGGTCAGCCCGGACTCTAAGCGACCCGCCGCACATCATCAGGAACTTGCATTTGGAGCATTTGCCCTTGATGTAGTCGAGCCTGTTCTTGAGCAGTTTCATCAACGGGTCGGACTGATCCAGCCATATCTCCGAGAACCTGCGTTCCCGCACGTTGCCGAATGTGTAGTGCATCCAGAACTGGTCGGCGTGGACGTTGCCGAGGAAGTCTATGTCCGCAAACGACACGCCGGATGAGTACCGTCCGCCGCCGTTCCACTCCAGGTCTTTACGCACGGCTTCGGCGCGTTCGGGGTTCTTCTGCAAAAGTTTAAGGTACATATAAGGGCCGTCAACGTGGTTGTCCACGGTCAGTATGTCCTTGTGCAGGCCGCGTTTGTGGAAATCCTCCGTGCGGTCGAGAATGATATCCATCGCATGGCGGGACTCTTCGTGGGTCAAATCTTCACCGGAGATATCGCTGGCTCTGCCGGAATAGACGAGATGGTAGAAACAGGCGCGCTGGATTCCCTCGCGCTCGATGAAATCGAATATGGCGTGCAGGTTCTCGTAGTTGTGCCGGGTGAGCGTCAACCGTAAACCCACGCGCTGGTCAACGGCGACGCAGGCTTTGAATCCGCGCATCGCCTTTTCGAACGCGCCTTTTTTGCCGCGAAAATGGTCGTTTATCTCCCCAATCCCGTCAAGGCTGATGCCGACATAGGTGAAACCGAGTTTCTTCAAACGTCCGGCCACGGTCTCGTCTATCAACACGCCGTTAGTGGAAAGCGTAAGCCTCAGGCCGACTTTGCTGGCATGGTCGGCGAGATCCCAGATGTCTTTTCGCACAAGCGGCTCCCCGCCGGAGAAAAGCAGGGCAGGCGACCCGAATTCCTTGATGTCGGTGATAAGGTTTTTCCCTTCTTCAAGGGTAAGCTCGCCTTCGTAAGCCTTCTCCTCCGAGTCGCTGTAACAGTGTATGCACTTGAGGTTGCATGTGCGGGTGATGTTCCACGCGGTCACCGGCCTGCGCTCGGCGGAAGACTTTGGCACGGCGTGGGCGTGCGGCCTGGACTTCATCTGATGGGACTGTTTCCCGTAGCGGATGGCGTCCCCTTCGTTTTCTGATTCGCAATATAGGGCGGAAATGCCTATCATCTTAAAACTAAAACCTCCGTTAGCGTAAAAGCGGCGCGAATCTGGGTCGGGAAGACTTAATAAACGCGGCCACCACTTATTTGACCTTGTTATTAAAGCTTACCAGTTTGCTCAGGTTTGCCGCAACTCAAACATGAAAAATGGCGTTTCGGGAAGGGTTGCATCTGCGCTTGATGTATGGGCGATTCGTAAATCGTCCTTTTTAAAGGAAAGCTTTGCATAATCCATTATGTGAGCAATATTGTCATTCTGAGCCCTTCACAGGGTTCAGGGTAAACTCTGCGAAGAATCCATCAGAGATTGTCATTCTGAGCAACGCGAAGAATCTATCTAAAGAATATTCTACTTTGCTTCGGTCGCCTAGGCTCCCTCAGGATGATAAAATGTGGAAATCGTTGTTTTACGCAAAGCTCTCCTTATCAGGGGGGCAGATTAAGAAGGGCGACCCACCGGGGCGCCCCTGCGAAGACTCGAAATGGCACGCAGAGATTAAGGAGAGTTGTCTCATGCTTCATTTAAAGATTCGCAAGGTAGGCAATTCGTTAGGCGCCGTTTTTCCGCGAGAGGCGCTTAATCGAATGGGGGTTTCCGAGGGTGATGAGGTCTTCATGGTCGAGACGCAGGACGGTTATCAAATAACGCCTTATGACCCGGAGTTCGATAAACAGATGCGTATTGCGGAGGAAGGAATGGCGCGTTACCGCAACGCATTGCGAGTCCTTGCGAAATGAAAGAATCCGTTTGGGTTGAAAAAAGCGTCATTCTGGCCGTTCATGACCTGCTGTTGGCCGAACACGGCGGATCGCCGGGAGTGCGTGACGAGGGGCTTCTAGAGTCGGCCCTTGCCCGGCCACGCCAGCTTTATTCGTATGGCGCCGCCGACCTGTGCGCTTTGGCCGCTGTTTACTCTGGTGGCATAGCGCAAAATCATCCTTTCGTTGATGGAAACAAACGGTCGTCTTTCATGTCCGCGTATATCTTTCTGGAGCGCAACGGCCTGCGCGTAACGGCGTCCGAAGCCGACACGGCCCAAGTCATGATCGATCTGGCGTCGGGAAAAACAAAGGAAGACGTTTTGGCGGAGTGGTTCCGCAAAAACACGAGGCGGAGAACGGCAAGAGATAAGGAGTGACAGCGTCGCGTTCCCATCGCGTTCACATAAGTCTTGACGATAATACCCGGATGAGTTCTACTCTAAAGATAGCTATACACACTGTCCCTGGTGGTGTAGATAGCGACAGCCGAGCTTCCACTTAAGAACCAGAAATTTTATGTCCAATCAAACGAAGCTATTTACGAGAGCCGATAAGGAAGAGCTTCAAGCATACCTCGATAAATTCGAAAACGCGCTTCTGTCGCTCGACCGGCTGGCGGCCCGGCAAATCCTGTCCGAAATCATGGGCCGTTTCAAAAAAGAGGAGTCTTTTAGAACCCTCGAAGGAATCATCGTTCCCATAATGGAAAAAATCGGCGAGGGTTGGGAAAAAGGTGACGTCGCCCTGTCGCAGGTTTACATGAGCGGTTGCATTTGCGAGACGCTGGTTAAAGAGCTAATGCCTGCCCAGGCCGGCTCCAGCCAAAACGGGAAGAAGATCGCCATAGCGGTGTTGGAGGATTATCACCTGCTCGGCAAACGCATGGTCAAATCCGTATTGCTCGCCAGTGGCTTTGACCTCATTGATTATGGCACCAAGACCGCCGCCGAACTGGCCAGTTCGGTCATAGCCGACGGCGTGGAAATACTTCTCGTCTCCACTCTCATGCTTCCCTCCGCCATGCGGGTCAAGGAACTGCGGCGGATTCTCGCCGATTCTGGTAACGCTGTGAAGATAATCGTGGGCGGGGCGCCATTCCGATTCGACAAGAATTTATGGAAAGAGGTCGGGGCGGACGCCACGGGAAACCGGGCCACGGAAGCCGTTAGCCTTATACATAAAATGATGGAGGGAAAAGACCGTGCCTGAACCTTCCATGACTTCGCTACAAAGGGTCCTAACCACCCTGTCGCACAAAGAGCCAGACCGTGTGCCGCTTTTCCTTCTGGTCACCATGCACGGGGCGAAGGAACTGGGCCTCTCTATAAAGGATTATTTCTCGAAGGCCGAACATGTCGTCGAAGGGCAACTGCGTCTGCGGGCCAAGTACCAGAACTACCTTGTTTGCAATTTTTACTACGCCTCCGCCGAAGTGGAGGCGTGGGGCGGAAGCGTCATATTCAGCGCCGACGGGCCTCCAAACTCCGGGGCCCCGTTCATCCAGAGTCCCGGTGAAATCGCCAAACTAAAACCGCCGAAGGTCAAACAGACCCCATGCCTGGTTCGGGCGCTCGATTCGGCGCGGGCGTTGAAGCGGATGGTTGGAGATGAGGCTCCGGTTATCGGGGTGGTGATGTCGCCATTTTCGGTCCCGGTGATGCAGATGGGATTTGAAAGATACATCGAGCTGATGTTTGAGAGGCCCGATGAATTCGCCGCGCTGATGAAAGTCAACGAGGCGTTCTGCGTGGAATGGGCGAACGCCCAGCTGGAGGCGGGTTCGACGGCGATTGTCTATTACGACCCCGTGTCGTCCCCCGGAATAACTCCCAAACAAAAATATTTACAAACCGGATTCGAAGTGGCTAAACGGGTGATTTCGCAAATAAAAGGGCCGGTGGCCATCCACTTCGCTTCGGAACGTTGCCTGCCCATATCCGGGGAGATTCCGGGAACTGGCGCCATTGCGGTTGGGGTAAGCTCTCTGGAAGACCTTGCAGAGCTTAAGAAAGCCTTTAATCGGAAAATGGCGCTAGTAGGCAATCTTAACGGAATAGACCTGCCCAACTGGACTCCCGCAGACGCGGAGTCGGCTGTGAAAAACGCGATAGCCAAAGCCGGGTTGGGCGGCGGTTTCATCCTGTCGGATAACCATGGCGAGATCCCTTTCCAGGTTCCCGACGAGGTGTTGACGGCGATTTCGGAATCCGTCCGCAAATGGGGAACCTACCCGCTGACATGGGTGAAAGATTATGCGTGACAGGACGGCTGTTTTGATGTGCGCCACTTTCCAACGTGAGCTGGAGCGGATATTGGGATCCGAAGGGATGGATACCGTGGACGCTTTGCCCATGCCGACGAAATGCCATAAACCGTCAGGGAATCATTCCTCTATACATAGCGATTGCATAAACAAGGCGAAACAAAAATACGGAGCCATCCATATATTCAGGAGCGGATGCGGATTCGGAGAGGAAGACAGACTCCCGAACGATGACAGATGTTTCCTGCACACCGAACGGCTTTGCTTCTACATGCTCGCCGAAAGGGACATTGTAGATTCCCTGTTGCTCGACGGGGCGTACCTCCTCTCGTCCGGTTGGCTGTCGAGATGGAAGTTTTACATGGCGGACTGGGGAATGGAGCGGGAGATGGCGATAGAGTTTTTCGCGGAGTCCGCCCGGAAACTGGTTCTGCTCGACACGATGGTGGATAAAGACAGCCAACGCCATTTGGATGAATTGGCCGATTTCGTCCGGCTCCCTTCGGACTCGGTCCCGGTGGGGCTGGATTTTTTCCGCGACTATATTCGCGCAAGATTAGTATGAGTCTTACTGACGGATTTACGCCTTCCGATAGCGGTAAAACCGCGCTTAGCGACAGCGACAAGAAGCTGTCGGATTACGCGCTTTTTTTCGATCTTCTTTCCACAATCGCCGCGTCGAGGAATGAAGAGGAGGTCTTCAGGGGTATAGTCGGCGTTTATAACGCCATCTGCGCGCCGCTATATATCGCCTATCTTCCTTTTTACGGCGATATGCCCGGTTCTGTGATGATCTCCCCTCGTTCCGTCGGAGAAGACAGCCGGGTCGCCGGAAGGCTCGCCGGATTCGACGATGAGTACGGCTGGACCGGATCGGGAAAAGGGTTCACCATGCGGATCAGCCATGCCGGGGAAAAACTGGGGATTATCGAGATCGAGGGGGTGGCTTTTCCAGAATACCGCGAACACTATTTTAACCTCGCCATAAACTCCGCGAGCGTTTTGGGGCTTGCCGTATCCAACGCGAGGAACTACCAGGAGCTCGAAGAAAAGAACCAGGCTCTCAAAAAGGCCAAGGAACAGGCCGAGGCCGCAACGAAGTTGAAGGATCAATTCATCTCGCTGGTGGCGCACGATTTAAGGTCGCCGTTCAACGCCATGATGGGCCTGCTCAGGCTCTTTGTGGACAGCAAACCCATGCTCGCAAACGAGGATGATAAAAAAGTCCTTGATTCCATATTCAAAAGCGGCGACAGAATGATCGATATGATAGGTCAACTGCTGAAGATCAGCAGGCTTCAAACCGGCAAAATCGTCCCGCAACCACGGTTTTTCAGGGGACACAACGCCGCCGCCGTCGCAATCGGTTCGCTAGGCTACGCCGCTACGCAAAAAGGGATCGAGATAATAAACGAGGTTCCGCCGGACATGAGGCTTTACGCCGACCAATCGCTTTTCGGCGAGGCGCTTCTCAATCTATTGTCCAACGCGATCAAGTTTTGCTCCCGGGGGGATAAAATCACCTTTTTCGCGCCGCCGTCCCGTCCCGGCGTGATCGCCGTCCGGGACACGGGCAGAGGCATTGACGAAAAGAGGATACTCGACATTTTCAAACATGAAGTGCAAACGAGCACACCCGGCACTGTCGGCGAGCTTGGGACCGGCCTTGGCCTGCCCTACAGCCGCGACATCATGCTGGCCCACGGAGGGGATATCACGGTGGAATCGGCCCCCGGCGAGGGGAGCGTATTTTACGCGGAGCTTCCGCATGTCCGGCCCGTCGCGCTGATAGTGGACGACGAGGTGACGGCGCGTATGTTGGTGAGAACGCTTCTTGAAAGGATAGGGGTGGGCGCCATCGAGGTTTCGGATGGGAAGCAGGCGCTTTACGCCATAAAGGAGAGACGTCCGCATATCATCATCACAGACATAGATATGCCCGTCATGGACGGGTATGATCTGTTGGATCGGCTTAAGAAGGATACCGAGACAAGCGGGATACCGGTGATAGTCATGACCGCCCACAACCGGGAGATGCGCGAGAAGGCTTTAAGGTGCGGCGCGGACGATTTTGTGAGCAAGCCGATTGACCTGGATGATTTCATCCCGCGAATCAGCAGGTTCGTGGGGTGAAGAGAAAACGTCGGGCTCACAAAGACAGTTGATGTATGTCAAATAATTTGATATGGATAAAGAAATGATCATGGGTCAACAGGCGCAGTAGCCTGATTGCTCCAAATAAACCGGAACGCCACTTCAGGGAAAATATGGCCAGCCGCAAGGAAAACGCGTTACGGATTGTCAGGGAACTTCACCAATATCTAACCCGCGTATATGGCGCCCGCTTGAAAGGGGTCTATCTATTCGGCTCATACGCCAGAGATGAGGCGACTGACGACTCTGACATGGATGTGGCCATCGTGCTTTCCGGCGTTCTAAACAGAGCCGATGAAGCCCGCCGGGTGAGCGGACAGCTATCGGAAATCTGCCTTCGCGAAAATGCTCTCATATCGGCGCTCTTCATTTCGGAGGAGGAATGGACAAAACGCCCGCTAGCCATCCATCGTAGCGTTTCACGTGAGGGTATCGCGGCATGAAACCAGAATCCGCAAGCCATCTTGCGCGCGCAGGGGAACTGCTGACCGTGGCCGCCGAAAACCTGGACAATAACCACCCGGCGGACAGCGCAAGCCGCTCCTATTACGCCATGTTCCATGCCGCGACTGCCGTGTTGTTGGAAGAGGGGATTGAGAGGTCGTCTCATAAAGGGGTCATCAGCGCTTTTGGCGAGATCATTGTCAAAGGCGGACGTCTTGAAAAACGGTTTCACGAATATTTAAGGGAGGCGTTTGACTCGAGAATTTTGTCGGACTATTTTCCAACTCCATCAGTAAGTGACATCTATGCCAGCGAGATGCTCGCCAATGCGGAGGATTTTGTAAGGGCTTGCCGGGGTATATTGGGCGAATGAACCGAGCATGTTGGGATTAAAATTTGTTTCTTCTACGCATCTTGATTAGCATCCACTCCAGAATGGCGGTTTAATTCAACCAATGCGTATCCTTCTCGGCGCTAACTATAAGGTGGGGCAGACGGCCCATTTCGCGAGCGCGGCCCTGCAAAGAATGGGGATAAAAACAATTCCGTTCACACCAACTTTGGACGCGCCTAATGATTGGAACAAGGTCGCGCCTGACCTGGACATCGTTGATTTCTACAACGGACTCGCCGAAAAACCGTCTGCGTTTATCATGATCGAAGGTAGCGTTGGCGCGCCCTTTTTCCCCCGCAATATCGAACACTTACCAATACCTACCGCCGTATGGCTGTACGACAACTATCTCAACTTCCGCTGGCACAAGGAAATGGCGGCGCTGTTCGACTACCCGTTCTTCGCCCAGTTGAACAGGGCGCGACTCGCAGAACGGTACACAGGGCGAAGCGTACACTGGCTCCCTTTCGCCGCCGACGAGGAGTTCCACAGGGATTTCAATGTAGAACGGGACATTGACATCGGATACCTGGGCACGATAACCGAACAGAAAAAACAGTATTTCCACCAGTTTTCTGCCAGCGGGCTTGAGGTGAAAACCAACGACCGTTACCTTTCATACGACGAGATTGGCCGGTTCTACAGCCGGTGCAAACTGGTCTATAACATACTGGCGCGGCGCGACCTGAACGTGCGCGCGTTCGAGGCTTCCTGCGCAGGGGCTGTGGTGGTCAACCAGGGTTGGATAGACGAAGGCTCCCGCATGATATTCAAAGACGGCGAGAGTATGGCCTACCACAATTTCACCGACGCGCCGGACATCTGCCGGAGGCTTCTGGCCGACGACGAAAAAAGGAAGCAGATGGGGGAGAACGCCAAAAATATCGTTCTCTCCGGCCACACATATCGTCACAGGATGGAAACCGTTCTCGAAAAACTTGCGGGCGGCGTCACGGAAGAGAGAATGAGCCTGCGATCGACCTTTGTCATGCCGGTGGCGGAGGCGTTGACCTGCGCAAACCGCGACTTTAAATGGCGCGAGCGAGCGTGGGAAAAAATAAAGGAGGCGTTGAGGTTCTCCTTCTTGGGTACAATATCGTATATTGCTCAACACGCGCTCTGGCGCGTATGGGAGAAGATCGAGAAAACCGTCTGGTCAATGGGCAAAGCGCCCGTATAGCTAGTTCGAGATTTCTCTTGCCCTCGCCCCTTGCGGGAGAGGGTGGCTCCATGCCCCCCTGACAAGGGGGGGGGCCGGAGGCCGGGGGGTTAGGAAACCCCCGCTCACTGTCGTTCGCCGCCCCCTTGTCAGGGGGGCCGAAGAACGATCCGCCTCTCCCTACCGAAGTGGGGAGAAGGAAAATGTTTGTTGATGTGGATTAAAAAATGAACGTAGCTGTCATAACCGGGTCGCTGGGCCTTGTGGGGTCGGAGTGCGTCCGCTATTTTTCGCGTAACGGGTTTGACAAAGTCGTTGGCGTGGACAACGACATGCGAAAATATTTCTTTGGCGACGACGCGTCCACCTCATGGAACAAGGCTCGCCTGACGGAAGAAATTACCGGTTACATCCACAAGTCCGCCGATATACGCGACACGGAGGCCATCGGCAAAATCTTCGCCGAATATGGCTCCGATATCAAACTTGTGATTCACGCCGCCGCGCAACCGTCGCACGATTGGGCGGCCAAGGAGCCGCTGACCGATTTCACCATCAACGCCAACGGCGCTCTTAACATGCTGGAGGCCACTCGCAAACATTGCCCGTCTGCGGTGTTTATCTTCACGTCAACCAACAAGGTTTACGGCGACCTGCCGAACCATCTGCCGCTCGTGGAGCTTGAGACGCGCTGGGAGGTGGACAAATCTCACCCGTACTACGAACATGGCATTGACGAGAGCATGGGCATTGACCAGAGCAAACATTCCATCTTCGGCGCGTCTAAGGTGGCGGCGGATGTGATGACGCAGGAGTACGGCAGGTATTTCGGGATGAACACCGTCGCGTTCCGTGGCGGATGTCTCACCGGCCCGGCGCATTCCGGCGCGGAACTGCACGGGTTCCTGTCGTACCTGGTTCGTTGCGCGTTGACCGGCAAACGCTACACCATCTACGGTTACAAGGGCAAACAGGTGCGCGACAACATACACAGCGACGACCTGGCGCGGGCGTTCCACGCTTTTTATAAAAACCCCCGGCCCGGCGAGGTGTACAACATCGGCGGAGGCCGGTACAGCAACATCAGCGTGCTGGAAGCTTTTGCGATAGCCGAACGTGTGACGGGCAAGAGGGCCGACTACTCGGTTTCCGACGCGAACCGGGTGGGCGACCACATCTGGTATGTCAGCGACATCGGCAAGTTCATGCGTCATTACCCGGAGTTTTCCATCCGCCACGGCGCGGAGGAGATCATCCGCCAGATCGCCGAGGAGTTGGACCGGCGCCTTTCAACAGCCTGAGTAAATGCTCATGAAACTACCGGTCGGCTCTATCCGCAAGATACTGGTTCTGCGATACAGATCAATAGGCGACATACTGCTTGCAAACCCGGCTCTACACGGCCTGCGGCGGACTTTCCCGATGGCGAAAATTGACGTTCTCGTGGACGACCTGTTCGGGGAAATCCTGCGCGGCAATCCAAACGTTGACCGGGCCATATTGAATCCGCGAAAACCCGCCGGGCCTAAATGGAAGGCCGACCTTGAAATGGTCAAAAAACTCCGCTCCGAAGAATACGACCTCGCCGTTGATCTTCACAGCGGGCCGCGTAGCGCGGCGTTCGCGTTTTTATCCGGCGCAAAATGGAGAGCGGGACATGCGTTCCGGCTTCGCAACCGGTTAAGCTACAACGTCCCTGTGACGTCGGCCACCACCGATGAACACACATGGAAAGTGCAGTTCAAAGTAGTGGCGGAGCTTGGCGTCGCGTGGCCTGTGACGCCGGAATATTTTCTTTCGGTCAGCGATGAGATGGCCAACTCGGTGAATGAACGGCTCAAAAAAGCCGGTTTCTCGTCCGACCACCCCCTTGTCCTTCTGCATCCCGGCGCAAGGGTTATGGTCAAACGCTGGCCGGCGGATAGGATGGGCGAGTTGGCCCGGTGGCTTGTGGACGAAAAAGGAGCGGCGGTTTTCCTGGCCGGTGCGCCCGCCGACGAGGATGAGATACGCAAAATACGCAAAGCCTCCGGTTACGCGCTTCCATACTTTACAGACCTTAATATGGGGGAGCTTATCGCGCTGATAAAACGGTCGGCAATGATCGTCTGCAACGACTCCGGCCCGATGCACATCGCAGGCGTTTTAAACATACCGACCGTGGCGTTGTTCGGCCCATCCGACCCGCATGTCTGGGCGCCAGTTGGTGAAAAGAAGGTTGTGCTTACCTGCGCGCCGATGGAGTGTATGCCCTGCGACCAGAAACATTGCCCATACGAAGGCAACCACTGCATGACCCGCATCAGCGTGGACGAAGTTAAACGGGAAGTGGGAAAACTGGGAGCGTTGGGGTAGGAATTACCCGCATCCTTTGGGGGAGAGACCTTTGCATAACACCCCGGTTGCTGTCCGAGGTGTTCTTCACCTCTGACTCCTAATCTTAAGACACTTTGATAACAAAGACGGCGGGGTGAAGAACACCCCGCCGAACAGCAAATAGGGCCTGTCGCCCAAAGCTTTCTTTTTCCTCAGCGCCGCGCATGAGCGCCCTTATCCCGTCAAAATCCCACAAAACAGCCCCGATTAACCTCCGCTTATCGGGTTTCCAACCCATTGATATCGGCTTTTATCGCCTTATTTCCACTTCCGGACACACCTCCCCCGTGAAAAGCGTC
>JADGAO010000091.1:0-4063 GCA_015231995.1 Nitrospinota bacterium
CGCCGAAACGCTCGCAGTCGTATATCGGGTTATTGAGCGCGTGTATTTCCAGTTCGCATCCGTTGCATGAGCCTGCGTCAACTTGCCGTATCGTGACGCTTCGCTTGAAAAGTTTGCCCGCCGTTTGTCCCGTCTTTCCGGCGCAAACAGCCACATTCGTTTCATCCACCTTCGGACGCGGTTCGGTGACAATGCCCGTGCGGAACATTTGAATAAGAATTCGCCACATATTACGCCTTTTATAAATCGTGACCGGAATACGACGCGTTGAAACTTTTATTGCACAAAGGGAAATCCGGCACGATGTCGCCTTTGACGAGCGTTTCCAGCCCCAACCAGTTTACGGAGGAGGGATCGCGGGACATACAACGGTTGATGGCGCCCTCTTTTCCAGCCTGTATCCAGCAGACGATCTCGCCGCGCCACCCTTCCACTGCCGAGAATCCTTCCGCTCCCGCAGGTGGATTGGTGAAGGAAGAGTGCGTGACGCCGTGCGGAAGCGTGTTTACGATTTTTTCTATGACCCTGATGGATTCCCTTATTTCCATCACGCGCACCCACCCTCTGGCGTGAACGTCGCCGGAATGAAGAACGGGCGTTGCGACGGAGAATGTCTCGTATGGGCCGAACGGGAAATCATTCCGGCAATCGAGCCGCTGGCCGCTGGCCCTCCCGACGAAACCGACCGCGCAAATCGCTTCGGCCATCTCCGGTTCCAAAATGCCGGTTTTGCAAATGCGCTCCTGAAACGAGGGGTTTTCATCGTAAATAACGATCAGCCGCTCGAATTCCTTTTTCATATCCGCAAGGCCGGAAAGAATCGTCTGGCATTCACGCTCTCCGACGTCTCTGGTCGCTCCGCCCGGGACGATAACGTCCATCATGAAACGATGCCCGAACAACACAAGGTTTTCCCGCAACAGTGATTCCTTGAGTTTCATGAAATGATAGAAAAGGAAAGTGAACGCCGCGTCGTTGGCAAGCGCCCCCAAATCGCCCAGATGGTTGGCGATCCGCTCCCGCTCCAGCAGAAGAGCGCGTATCCATTGCGACTTGGCGGAAGGAACGCATCCAGTCATGTTCTCCACCGCCATGCAGTAGGCCAGCGAGTGGGCGACGGTTGAATCGCCGGAAATGCGCCCTGCGAGTCTGACTCCGTCGCGCAATGACATGGTTTCGAAACTCTTTTCGATTCCCTTGTGGACGTAGCCGAGCTTGGCTTCCAGACAGAGTATGTCCTCGCCGACCGCCTGGAAGCGAAAATGTCCCGGCTCGATAATCCCGGCATGAACCGGGCCTACAGGTATTTCAAAAACCCCTTCGCCCTCGACACGCGACCAACGGTAATCCACGTTTTCTCTCGGTGGCCTGGATTTTATGTCGAACGACTTGCGTAACGGATATTGTCCGGCGGGCCAATCCTCGTGAAGTATCCAGGGGCGCATGTCGGGATTGCCTTCGGGAACGATCCCGAAAAAACTGCGCATCTGTCTTTCAAACCGATATGCCGGGATGAAATGTTTTGTGAGGCTTGGGAAAGCCATGTTGTCGAGCGAAACTGAAGTTTTGATAATGACGTATTCATTCATCCTGGCGTAACAGGCGTAAACGCCAAAACCTCCGCCTAACAAAGTCTCATCTGCGGCCCACTCTGCGGCAAGGCGCGCGCCAGCTTTTTTAAGAACGCCCGCCATCGCCTGAAACTTCGGTCTGTCCACCAGATACTCGTTTACCAGAAACCCGAGTTTGTCTGGAGTCAAAACTTTTTGATCCGACACATACGGGAGTATGGCCGAATTGAGCGGGGGTAAAATATCCATAGTCATCTCATCGTACCGTAAGCAGTTTTGCCGCAGTATGGAACCAGTCATTGAGGAACGACGGCAAATAAACGCCAAGCGCCAGCACCATGCCCATGTGTAGCAGAACCGGCAAATGGGAAATGCGTATAGTCTTTTGGTTCTCCGCAGGGCGTCCGAACACCATCGGCATGGTCTTCCTGAAAAGCGCGGCGAAAGCGACCGCCAGCCCCAGCAGGAAAAGCGGCGTCAAGTATGGGGCGTCTTTCATCGTCGCGGTGAGGATGAGAAACTCGCTTGCGAAGACTCCAAAAGGAGGCAGTCCGGTGATGGCGATCACCCCCATCATCAACCCCCATCCGACCGGGGAATTCCCTTTAATAAGCCCTTTTATGCGTGTCATTTCCTGTGAGCCGCTCATTTGGGAAGCGTTTCCGGCGGTGAAGAAAATGGCCGACTTCGTGAGGGAATGAACCATCATGTGCAAAAGGGCTCCATAGGTGGCTATGGGGCCGCCAAGCCCGAAAGCGAACGTGGCGATGCCCATATGCTCGATGGATGAATAGGCGAACATCCTTTTGATGTCTTTCTGGCGCAAGAGCGAAAACGAGGCCACGAGGATGGACAGGATTCCGAATCCCATCATGATATTGCCCGCCTGATGAGTGCCGGTGGCCCCGTCCACCAGGGCTTTGCACCGCACCAGCGCATAGAGGGCTACGTTCAACAGCAGGCCCGACAGCACCGCCGAAACGGGAGTGGGGCCTTCGCTGTGGGCGTCCGGGAGCCAGTTATGCAGTGGAGCAAGGCCAACTTTTGTGCCGTAACCGACCATGAAAAACATGAACGCCAACATCAACACCGTCGGCTCCAGCGAACCGCTCACGGCTATCAAATTGGTCCATAGCAGGGCGTTCGATCCGGCTCCAAGCACCTTTTCCGCCGCGAAATAGAGAAGGATCGTTCCGAACAGGGCCTGCGCGATACCCACGCCGCAGAGTATGAAATATTTCCATGCGGCCTCCACAGCCGAAGGCGTCCGGTAGAGGGAGACAAGAAGCACGGTGGCAAGCGTCGCCAGCTCCATGGCTATCCAGAGCACCCCTACGTTGTTGGTGAGCAGAACCAGTAGCATGGCGAAAATGAAAAGCTGGTACATGGCGTGGTAAAAACGCATTCTGTAATGGCCGACTTTGCCCAATTCGCGCTCGTGCTCCATGTACCTGTGGCTGAATAACGCGGTCGTAAAGGAGACGAAAGAGGTGATGACCGTTAAAAAGACGTTGAAGGAATCAACGAAAAGCAGATCCTGCCACAGTATGACGCTCTTGCTGTTATAGACCTCCAGCGCAAGGACGACGCTTGCGGCGAAAGTCACCAGAGAGCAGAGGATGTTCACATGCGGCGCAAAACGCCTGTCGCCGATGAAGGCCAGCAGGATGGCCCCCACAAGGCTTGTTCCAAGGACAAACGCGATTGTCATAATCTGTTTTTTACAACTCCGGTCACGATCCGGCGGCGCGGATCAGTCGTGTTCCTTAAGTTTTTCCATCTCGCCCAAATCGAGGCTGTCGAACGTAGTGCGTATCTGGAAGAAAAAGATTCCAAAGATAAAAGCCGCTATCAGGATGTCGAGCGCCACTCCAAGCTCCACCACCATCGGCATCCCGTATGTGGCGGACGTGGCCGCGAAAAAAAGCCCGTTCTCCATAGCGAGGAAGCCTATGATCTGCGTGACCGCCTTCTTCCTGACGATCATCACCAACATGCCGAGCATGACGGTGGAGAGCGCCACGGCCAGCGTGGAACGGGTCATCAACACGGACATCTCGCGTATGGGCGTGGTCACATGATAGCTGAGTATCACCAGCAGGATGCCGATGAGCATCGTCGAGGGGATGTTGACTATCTCCTCCACCTCACGCCATATGTTCAGCTTCACTATAAGGTAATAGAGGATATACGGAAGTACGAACACCTTGAGCGTGAGCGTGAGGAACGCCGACACGTAAAGATGTTGCAGGTTGGAGACATATCCGACAAGCGCGGTGCTTATCGAAAGGAAAAGTCCCTGCCAGGCGAAAATGTTTAGCATCGCGTAAATCCTTCTCTGCACCAGCAAACCGAATGCGGTGAGCAGGATGAGCGAGGCTAGGATGCTGTTTATCCGGGCCGCCAATTCCGCCGTCATCATGTTCCCTCCCTATTCAAGAGTGAAAAAAGAAATCATCCCGATGGTGGCGAAAATGAACGCGCTACCGAGG
>JADGAO010000091.1:4133-11730 GCA_015231995.1 Nitrospinota bacterium
CCGCCATTTTGAACGCGAAAGCGGCGAGGGAGACCGCAAGGCCGGGAAGCTCTGTTCCCAATGAAATGCCATATGGGAAGAAGAGAGCCAGCCCCAGCGAGCAAAGGATGAAAACCTTCATCATGTGCGCCCATTCCATAAGGGCAAGATACCAGCCGGAATATTCCAGTATCATTCCCTCGTGGATCATGGTCAGCTCCAGGTGAGTGGCCGGGTTGTCCACGGGGATCCTGCCGGTTTCCGCGAATACGACCAGGACGAAGGCAAGCAGGGCGAATATCATCGAAGGCCGCAGATATATGCCGCTTTGCACAACGGACTGGACGATATTTGAGATGGACGTCGATTTGCTTACGAGCGAAAGCGTGAAGACCACCATGAGCATGGCCGGCTCCGCCAGGGCCGATATCATCATTTCGCGGCTGGATCCCATGCCTCCAAACGCAGTTCCCACATCCATTCCGGCAAGCGCGATAAAAAACCTGGTCAGCGCGAAAATCGCCACCAGCGCGATTACGTCGGCGGAGGAGGAGAAGGGCAGGTTGGCGTAAAAGGTTGGGATCAACATGCCAGCGGTGAGCGTCGCCCCGAAAACTATGTATGGGGTCATTCGGAATATGGGGCTTGCGTTCTCCGCCAGCGTCGCCTCTTTTCCGAACAGTTTTATGATGTCGCGGTAGGGCTGGAACAGGCCCGCCGAAGCGCGTCCCTGCGACCAGCATTTGAGCATCCTGATCCACGCCACAAACATCGGCGGGGCGGATAACACGACGGCGAACTGCGCCGACATGAGAAACGCGTCACTCACATCCATACATCCTCCTGCCCGTCATAAAAGAAGTAAAAGGGTGATGATGGTCGCAAAAGAATAGAGGATGTATATCTGTATCCTTCCGTGCTGGAGTTTTCCCGCCTGCCTTGCCACCCAGAACGAAGCGTCGGCCACTGGCTGGTAGGCCATGTTCCAAACCCTGTCTCTTATCCGAAGGCGGTAGGTTATGTTTTGGATATGCGCCCGGACAAGGCCGGATTGCGGCGGGCGGGTAACCTCCCTGATGTTGAAAACGAATCCCAGGATGCGCCTGATCGGCATCGCAAAAGAGGAGGAACTGTATTGCATCCTGCTGGTCATTTTCTCAAAACCGCAATCCCAGAGAGGGGCTTTGCGGGTGTTTCTCGGACGCATGTTCAGCAGGAAGTATGCGCCGCCGACAAAAACCACCATCCCCAATAACACGATAGGGGCGGAATAAGAGGCGCGATTGGCGTTGAGCGGCACGAGCCACAACCAATGATACGGATGCGGCTCTGTTTCGATGGAGGCTCCGGTAAGGCTGGCGGTGACGCCGCCAAGCGCTTCAATGACGACGGTGGGGAAAACGCCCATCAGAACGCAAGCCGACGTAGCCAGCCCCATGCCGAGTTTCATTGTAAAACCGGGATCGTGAGGCTCCCTCGCGTGTTGCGTTCTCGGATGGCCGAGAAAAACGACGCCGTACACTTTCACGAACGTGGCCGCGGTAAGGGCGGCGGTAAGAGCCATGAGCGCGGCTCCAAGCGGGATGAGCAGGTTAAGCACCCTGTTGGGAAACGACGTGGACATCAGAAAAGCCTGGAACGTAAGCCATTCCGAAACGAAACCGTTTAACGGCGGCAGTGAGGATATCGCCATGCAACCGGCAAGGAAAAAGGCGGCCGTGGCCGGCATCTTATGGATCAGGCCGCCCATCTTTTCCATGTCCTTCTCATGCGTGGCGTGAACGATCGCCCCGGCGCCCATGAACAGAAGCCCTTTGAACATGGCGTGATTGATGACGTGCAGAAGGCTCGCGGTAAGGGCCAGCGACGCTAGCAGAGGGTTGCTGAACGATGTGAACATCATCGAAAGCCCCAGCCCGATGAGGATTATCCCTATGTTGTCAACCGACGAGTAGGCGAGGAGCCTTTTGACGTCGTTTTCCATATAAGCGAACAGCACGCCGTAAATGGCGGAGACCAGCCCCAACGCCAACACCACCCCGCCCCACCACCATTGCTGGATGTGAATGATGTCGAAAGTGACCCGTATGATCCCGTAAATGGCGGTCTTGAGCATCACGCCGCTCATGAGCGCGGAGACGTTGCTTGGAGCGGCCGGATGGGCCTCTGGAAGCCAGACATGAAGAGGAACCACCCCAGCCTTGGCCGCAAACCCGGTGAAGGCGAGAAAAAAAGCGGCGGTCGCCAACGGGAGCGGCAGGGATGATTTGCGCATCGCCTCGAATGTGTAACCGCTGAAATCGTCGAAACCGCTGGTGTAGCCGGCGATTATTCCGAAGGAGAGCAGGATGAGCATCGCCCCGACATGCGCGACGACGACGTACAGTAAAGCGGCTTTTCTGTTCGCCGCGTTCTCATCCTCGAACGCGACAAGGAAGAAAGACGATATCGCCATGACCTCCCAGGAGATGAGGAAAAAGAAAGCGTCGTCGGCTACCGTCACCATGAGCATTCCGGCAAGGAACAGGTTGTAGAAAACAACGAAGCTCGCCAGAGACCTTTTGCCGATATACGACTGCATGTACCCTGCGGAATAAATCGAGACGATTGCGCCAAGCCCGGCTATGGTAATTATGAAAAAACCTGAAAGCCCGTCAAGCCGCAGATTGAAAGGCAAATCCGGCAATCCCATCGGAATGACAAGGGTCTGCTCCGGGGAATACAGGGCGCCGATTCCTCCCGCCAGGGCGATGACGCAGGCAATCGCCGGGATGTAAAACGTCAGGTTCAGGAGAAATGGCCGTTTAAGATTGATAAAAGGCGCAAGCGCGGCCGTGGCCATAAGCATTGAAATGGCGGTTACGACGAGCTCGATGGTGGAAACGGACATTTTTATGCTAACGGGCTGGACAATAAGGGATGACTCCGGGTTTTCCTGTCGTGGAATTGAACAGGCGGGTAAGACGCTGGCGGTTTATATCAAAACATAAGTCATAAAACATTTTCCTCTTTCCGCCGCTTTGCGCGCGCTAATGCGTATTAAATATCAGCTTGTACAGATATAGCGCTTTAGCGCCAATTTGTCCAGAGACCGTAATTTAAAATGCGGTATGCAAAGGATTAACTCTGCATACCGCCACGTTGCGCTAGGCTACTCTTTCACCCAGATCGCAAACGCCTTTTTGCCATAGCTACTGGCGTATATTCGCCTACCATTTCGCAAGCGGATGCTGGCAGTGAATACAAGCCGATAGCCTGGCCTTTCCGGGAATGTGTCCATATAGACACCTCTCCTGATATTGGAGCGTGAATAATGAACTTGCGAAGAATTGGCTTGAGAAACAAGCCAAAATAAGCTATGATTCTAACTGGTATGGATCATAGCTATCGCAAGAGGTTTGTTGGACGCTCCGGCTCCAACCCCTTTTGTAAGATAGCGCCCCCGGTAGGATTTGAACCTACAACAAAACGGGTAGTAACCGATTGCTCTATCCTTTGAGCTACGGGGGCAAAAATTTTAGCGTAGCGGTTGCCGCCGCTACGCTATTTTTCTTCTTCGTTATTCTCTCCCTCTGTAAGTTCTTCGGAAGTTTCCGATTTTGTTTTAGCTCCTCTTTCTTTTACTTTTTTAAATCTCTTGTCTTTTTCGTCTTTATAGAAATCTAGAAGGCCATAGTGGTTCTCGTCTATCTTGGCAAATACGAATGTCGAACGACCTAACGTTGTTCGGAATTTTTCCTCCGAAGGGATCGAGCATCCACCTGCTTTTATCCCACGCACTATTTCGTTAAAATGTAGAGCATGTCCTTTTTTTCGCAAGAATTTTTTCGCCGCCTCAACTGGATCAAGCGAAAAGAATTCATCAGGGCGGGTCAATAAAGGTTTTGGAGATGGCTCTCCCTGTTCGGAATCCATTTTAAAGATTTCGGATAAAGTCGTTCGCCTCTCTCCTATAAGGTCTTCCATCGAATTTAGCCCATGATGTATTTTGAGAACCTCAAGCATGAGCGGGTTATTTTTTATCTCGTCAATTTTGCCTTCTAGGGCAAGCTTCGCGGCTTCTATCGAAGCCATTACCGCATCTCTCATTTTGGTCTCCCTTGAAAACATGACCAATCTTATCCATTCTTGCGCTTAAAGTCAAACTAAATTCATCCAAATATTCTATGCTTTTTTTATTAACATTATCTGATTGAATTTTAAAGACATTAGTGATGAGTTGATGAGTTTTTGAGATTGGTTTGAGATGTTTTTAGTTCCGTGCATATCCGGTAGTGACGCTAGGGGCCTCTCTTTTTCCTCCCCTTACTAAGGGGAGGTGGCGCGTACCCGCGTCGGTGGGGTTTAATTAAACCCCCTCGCAACTGCGTTGCGGTCCCCCTTTCTAAGGGGGACAAACTTGGATTCACGCAGTCCGAGGTGTTTTTCACCCCCATCCTTGTAGGCGTATCGCGTGATACGGTCGTCCTAAGAAAGGGCGGTTCTCGAACCGCCCCTACAGGAGAGGCGGGGTGAAGAACACCCACGCCGAGCATTAATTTGTTGGGCGTTTTGGGGATTACGCAAAGCTCTCTCCGGGAGGGAGCGGCTTCCGATCGCCCGATTGCGGGATTATGGATCAGGCTTGCGTTTCTTTTTCCAGCGCTCTGGCTGTCACATCGAAGACGGCCTTCATCTCCACAAAAACAGGGCCGACTTCCTCGAACTCGCTCTTCTCGGCCAGGTGTTCCATCTTCGCCGCGACGCGGGTGAGAGGCCCCGCATAAATTTGCGACGACGACCCTTTCAATTGATGAGCCTTCAGCTTCAACGCCACCGCATCCTTCTTCGATATGGCAGAGCTTATCTCCACGATCATTTCCCTTCCACGTTTCACGAAAAGCGTCGCAAGCTCCCGTACCTCGTTTTCGGAAAACATGTCGCGCAACGAACTTAGATCAAACAGGGCGGTCTCCTGCGCCATATTCAGACTGGGCGGGGCGGTTTTGGAGGAGTGATCCTTTATCCTTATTTCCAGGTCCAGTGGGTTTACGGGTTTGGCGAGGTAATCGTCCATACCTGCGGCGACGCATCTGTCCAGGTACGAGGCTCGATGATGAGCGCTCACCGCGAAAATGGGGATATGTCCTCCGCGCTCCCTTTCGATCCGCCGTATGGCCGCCGTCGCCTCCAGCCCGTCCAAATCTGGCATCTCCAAGTCCATGAGGATCAGGTCGTAATGTCCAGCCATCCACTTCTCTATGGTTTGTCGCCCGGAATCGGCCACATCAACCGCATACCCGTGTTTCTGGAGCGTGATGGTCGTTATCTGCTGGTTGAAATGGTTATCCTCCGCCAGGAGTATCTTTAAACCGGCTCCATCCTTTGTCATAACGGCCGCTACA
Organism: Nitrospinota bacterium; assembly: GCA_015231995.1. Taxonomy (GTDB): domain Bacteria; phylum Nitrospinota_A; class UBA7883; order UBA7883; family JACRLM01; genus JADGAO01. The sequence continues at coordinate 9,497 of JADGAO010000091.1, forward strand.
CTTTTTTCTCGTCAGGGGACGGCAGGCCGTGGCAGATGCCTTCCTTGTTGTTCGAAGGGCTGTTTTTAAGGGCAAGCTCCATCATTTTCCCGGCATTGGCTTCGTCGCCCAGTTTCTCATAGGCGAGGTTAAGCTCGAGATAGGCGAAATAATAAGTTTTCTCCCGCCCGATCACGCCGGTCAATATTTTCACCGCCTCCGCGTTGTCCCCGGAAAGCCGCGCTATGGAGCCTTTGTAAAACAGCCCGGCGAGGTCGTCGGGTTTCGTTTTCAGGAAAGCGTCAATATGTTTTTTGGCGGACTCCGCCTTGTTTGCGTGAAAATAGACAGCCGCCAGCGTCCTGTCCATCTCCAGCGCGGGGAGGGTGGACGCGGCCTTCGTGAGCGTAGGCAGGAACTTTTCTTCGGTCATCGCTTCAAGCGCCCGCGCCAACTGCACATAAGGGAACTGGTCGTAGTGGTTGATGTCCACAAGCTTTAGCAGTATCTGGAAGGCCTCTTCGTTTTTTCCATCGGAGATCATGCGCACGGCGTCTATCCGCATGGTTTCGATCTTTTTCAGAAGCTCGGCCCGGGAGACGTCTTCAATTTTATCAGCGCCGCCGGTCATGCCCAGATAGCCTCCGACGGGGGTTAGCATCGTCGCCACGCCCAGCGCGCCCCCTGTGAGAACCGTGATTATCCAATAACGCATCTTTGTGTTAACTCCATTTTACTTCTCCATCATAACATCCGCGCCGTTTCTTTTAAATCCGCCAATCTGTATCCACTAATTCCGTATTCCGAAGTTGAGGAGAGATTCTTCGCTATCGCTCAGAATGACAAGTAACGACCCATTGTCATCCTGAGGGAGTCCTCGACCGAAGGATCAAAGTAGAACAGAATATTCTTCATATAGATTCTTCGCGTTGCTCAGAATGACATGACATTCGCCTGAACACTTTCGGGTTCGGGATAATCCGTGGCGGTGGTGAATATGGTTAAACGATATAACGCGAAGGCCTGTCAGCGTGGCCGGTGGCGTGCGAGGGATTGTTTTATCCGGGCTGTTTTCACGGGCCGTGGGTGACGACCCTCCAGATGAACCCACCCGCAAACGCGATCATAGCGAAAATCACCAGAATTACGAAAACCTTGCGGGAAATCGGGAACTCCTGTTCTGGCCCGTTCAGGCCATATCCAGAAGCATCACGCAGAAAAGCAGGGGCAGATGCACTATAGAATAGTGGAAAAGGGGCATCGCTACCTTTCTGCCGGAAAAGAGGAACCAGAAAGACATCACCATGAAAGTTAAACCCGAAACCGCCGCGACGGTCAGATACATGGAGCCGGTCATTCCTGTTAAATAAGGCAGTAGCGACACCGCCGCCAGAATCACCGACCATAAGGCGATCTGCCGCTTGGTTTCGCCAACCCCTCTTTTTACGGGAAGGTTCATGACGCCCGCCGCCTTGTATTCATCCACATACTTGAGGGCCAGCGACCAGAAGTGCGGGTGTTGCCATGCGAAGATGATGAGGAACAGAACCAGCGCCGTCAAATCCAGCTCCGGCCGGACGGCGATGTAGCCGATGACCGGCGGAGTGGCCCCGCCTACGCCGCCGATGAAGGTGGCCAGCGGCGTTGTGCGTTTTGACCAGAGCGTGTACATCACGACATAGTTAAAGATGGCCGCCGTGGAGACGAGCGCCGAAAGCCAGTTGACGTAATTGTAAAGAACAGCTGACGAAAGGATGGACAAAGCCATGCCCAGCGCAAGCGCGCGGTATGGCTGTACCCCGCCTGAAGGCAGGGGTCTGCCGCTTGTCCTGCGCATTATAGAATCTATGTCGCGGTCTATATAGTTATTGAGGGTGGCCGCTCCCGCCGTGGACATGGCAATGCCGACAAGAGTCCAGACAATGAGGTGGTAAGACGGAAGCCCTCTTTGGGCGATGTACATCCCGGCAAGGGTGGAAATAAGAACCATGACTACGATGCCGGGTTTTGTAAGGATGGTGTACGATAAAAGCGCGGGTCGAGCGGAGACCCTGCTTTCCACTTCAGCTACAGTTCGCCCTGTCATACGTCAAATCCTCCCCCCACGGACAGATTTCAGCTTCTTCAGGACAGCGACCGGTTCCAGCGAAAAAACCGGAACCCGACACTTTCAATACTTCAGAACATGCCGAAAAACCGGGATAAACACCAACGGCTTTTCGTAAACTTCCCCCTCATGACCGCACTATTACACA
>JADGAO010000092.1 GCA_015231995.1 Nitrospinota bacterium
GGTTCAGAATGACAAGCAAGCAGTTGTCATTCTGAGCGATAGCGAAGAATCTATCGAGAAGAATGTTCTATTCTATTTTGCTTCGGTCACTAAAGCTCCCTCAGTTCCCCAGGATGACAAAATATAGAAATCCTTTTTTTATGCAAAGGTCCCCTTTTCAATGCCTGTTTGCGTATTTGCAAGGCTTTGAAAAAGACATCCACGCCGAACACCGCCCCCTCCTCCGCCCAACAGCGCTGTTGCAATAAACAACAGTTGCTGGAAATTGCCACAACTAGAACAAGTCTTATTTTGCATAACTCATTGATTTATTATCGCCATTATTTTGGCAACGATATTGCTATTAGGTGTTGGCAAGAGGATAGTCTCATTACTTCTTATCTTTGAATATGAGGTAGAGATGTTAACAAACAACTTACAGATGTCGAACCCTGTGGAAGTCGCTAAGGGGATTTTTCATATCGGCGCGAGGGATAACGAGTCGGGTTTTCACTATAACCACTATATGTTACTGGATGAGAGTCAGGCATTCGTTGTCAGCGCGGGACATTCGGTAAACGTAATGTCCGTATTGGAAAAGTTCTTTTTAATAGCTCCGGTTAACCGGATAACCCATGCCGTTTTCAACGGTTCGGTCGCCCAGATAGGCGGAGCAGTGGCTGTTATGGAGGAAATCGTCCTGACCGCTGGCGGCAAGCTGGCAGTGGTGTCCCACCCTCGCTCCAGCCACAAGATATCGTTCTATTGCGGGTTGAGGCATGAGTCATTTTACCATGTTGACACAAACGGCTGGAAACTCACGCTCGATTCCGGCAGGACGCTGAGGTTCATAAACAGCAATAACCTGAGTTTTCCCGGTTCGTTCATGACTTACGACGAGAGAACGGGAATGCTCTTTTCTGGCGATCTGTTTTCCGCCTACTCGTTCGGCTGGAGTCTTTTCGCCAACGACTTTTATCTTCCCGCGATGGAGTCGTTCCACTACGACCATCTGCCTTTCAACCAGTTGATCAACCACACCCTTGACGGGTTGGACGGATTGGACGTAAGGCTGATAGCCCCAAGCCACGGCTCGATAATAAACAGAGACGTGGCGAAATACACGCAAGCGCTCAGGAATATACGGAAGCCATTTACGGCAAAACCCAGGACAGAGTCGCCTCTTATAAACGATCCGCTGGATTGTTTCAAGGCGATGGAAGAAAGGAGTTTCATATGAGCCAGGAATCAGTAGAACGTTTTTTGGGCAGAATAATCACCGATGACGATTTCCGCAGGATGGCGATGGGATCCATAAAGCTTGCAATGGCCGACTACGGATTATCGTTCACCGACGAGGAGATGAGCGCGGTGATGGCGGTTGACTGGGACATCATAGAACTGGTCTCCGGCGATTTGGACAAGACTATCAAGAGAAGCTCCTACTCTTCGGTCAATTACAGGCACGCGAAAGTCGTGGGCGCTCTCAGTTGAGCCATTCAAGGGCGCCGCGCATGGTTGCGCCTGCGGTTAAGAGAAAATAAATCAGGAAACAGGGATGAACATGATTAACGGGACAAACGCCACAGCGGGGATTGACGCAGGTTGCCAATACCAGGGCGCAATCGGGAAAAACATCGAGGATATGCTGAACCTATCCACCTTGTCGAGGATGTTGGACGACTTCTGCTCCGTCACGGGATTGATGGTTGACGTCATAGACAGGAAATCGGGAGAAGTCGTAGCCGCAGAGGGAACGAAAAGGATTTGCGCCGCTTTCCACAGGGACTGCCCGGCTTCCGAACTTTCCTGCAAGAATTTCATGGATACGCAACATGCCGGCGACGCTCCCGTCTCCATTATGTGCAATTGCGAGTTGGGGCTTTCCACCGCATTCTCCTCCGTGAAGGTGGGAGAAGAGATATTGGCCGATATCTTTATCGGCCCGGCGCTATTGGCCCCCGTGAATGCGGAGCAGGTGGAAAACACCTGTAAAGCCTTCGGCATAGACGCAGGCTCATACCTGAGGATGATGAAAGAAGTCAACATCGTCGGCTCCGAGGATCTGAACGCAACCCTCGCGGAGCTGTCTGAAACCGTGCGAATACTGGCGGAAGGCGCCAACGGTCAGGAGGAGAGCGCGTTGGAGGCGTACAAGGCCCTTTTCAAGGCCAAACGCGGCTTCTTGAAAGACTCCTGACTTCGATTAACAATTTCGTTCTGGGGGCGCCATGTTAGCTACTACCACGAATGAAAATCCCAATAGCCGCCATGCGATAGGCGATTCCGCTCTGTTGTCCGAAGCTGGCGGAATCAGAGCCAAAGGCGAATCTTCATGGAGCGACCCGATCAAGGCTGATTTAATACACATCGTAAAGGCCCAGCGTTTGGGCGGCGCGGAGAATGCGGTCGAAACCCAGGAGTTTATGGCTCTGGAAGACCAGTTTCGCATGATCTCTCTTATTTTCGATAATGCGAACGAGGGAATCATGCTTCTGGACGCAAGCGGCTCCATCCGATATGTGAATCCGGCCATGTGTTCGACTACGGGTTATTCCGTGGGGGAACTGGTTGGTAAAACTCCTTCGATCCTCAAACCGGGCGGTCAAAAAGAGGACTTTTGCGCCGGGGCGCGTGAAATACTCGGAGAGATAGGCAAATGGAGGGGGAGGATATGGAGCAAACGCAAGAGCGGCGATATATACCCCACCTGGCTGTCCATATCGTCGGTGTTGGACTCCGCCGGAAAAACCACTCAATACATGGGCATAAGCGTGGACATGTCGGACTTATCCGATAATGGGGCGTTGACGGGCATGTCGTCGGCAATGGCCGGATTGATGTCGTTTTAGCAATCGGTCGTCGTATAACAAATAATAGAGATATGAGATGGAGACTGTGAGCGAAACGCAAAATTCGGCGATCAGGAAGATACCAGTCGGCGATCTGCGTATCGGAATGCATGTGGACAGAATTATCCAGACATCCTGGCTTCGCTCGCCTCTCGTAACGTCCAATTTCATGGTGATGTCTGCAAACGACATCCGCAACTTGATGGATTACGACATCGAGAACGTTTACATAGACCTTTCCAAAAGCGTGAACGCAAGCGACGCCGAACAGGAATCAGGGCCTTCTCCCGCCGTGCGCGCATTCCGGGCTTTCGAAGCCAACCTGGATGATTTCATGGTTGACCAGCCGGTTCCCGTGGATTTATACCAGCCCTGCGAGAGGGGCGGTTTTGACATCGTTATTAAAAAGGGGCTTGCCCTTAGCCAGGATGTGGTGAATATCCTCAAATCCGGCGGCGTCTCCCGCCTGCTTTACCCTTGGGAGCAAAAACCGCTGTTCGAATCGTACATGCGTAACATTGAAAAATTGAAGGCCGAAAGGAAGCTGAGCGGGTACAGCGGCCCGTTCGTGAACCCAGCCGCCGCAGAGGCTCATGTCCGGTTCATGCTCGAATACCGCCCCATCAACCCGATAGCGCTGGTTCCGAATATCATTATCGGGTTTGATATCTTCGCCAGGGCGAACGGGGTTATTTCCGTCGTGTTCATTAAAAACTCCATCATGTCCAACGAAATCAGGGCGGAGTGGATTGAAAAGAATTTAAACCTTCTCATACTTAAACACGATCTGGCCGCGTACCACGATTATCTTTCCAACATGTCGAAGACCTCAAAAAACCCCGAATCCAAACTGGCCATGATCCGGGAAAGCTCCAGGATAATCGTGGAGGGGCTTTCGGAGAATCCCCGTTCCGAAAAACTTATGGGGCAGACCATTGAAACCGTCCAGGACATAATCCATGTGGTAATGGAGAACCCGGACGCTTTCTACGCGATCATGAAGCTTAACAACTACGACTACTACACATTCACCCATTCGGTGAACGTGGCGACCCTGTCCATCGCGCTTGGGCTTTCGGAGGGGATGAAAGCGGGTAAAGAACTGGCCGATCTGGCCCTTGGGGCGGTGCTTCACGACATCGGAAAAAGCCAGCTGGAGCATAGCCTTATAAACAAGCCCGGCACGTTGACTGATGACGAGTATAAAAACATCACATCCCATGTGATGAAGGGGTATGAGATGCTCCGGTGGAACGCTTCCATATCGGCTCATGCGATGATACCGCTCCTGCAACACCACGAGAAGCTTACCGGCGGAGGCTATCCAAACGGTCTTTCGGGCGCCCAGATACACCTTTTCGGCAGGATAGTGGCGGTCATAGACGTTTACGACGCGCTGACCACGGAACGGGCCTACCGAAAAGCGTTAAAACCGTTCGAGGCGCTTTCGATACTCTCCAAAGGTTTGAACGACTACGACAAGCGGCTGTTTACGATGCTTGTAAGCTTGATTCATGTTCAGAGGGCCTGAGAAAAAAATGGCGATGATATTCAAACCCGGATTGGAGCTTTCGCTGGAAAACGGCGCCTACAAGGGAAAAACGAACGTCACCGGATGGAAAGATGGCAGATATCTTCTCCTGGACATTCCCAACGGCTGGTCCGTCAAACAGAATCAACACATCGTGGCCCGCCTTTCAAACGGCGGGATGTACTGCGGCTTTTCCTCGGAAGTCATCGGTAGTTTCCCGGAGATAAACGTGGCGGTGGTGAAGTTCCCGGACGACATCAGCGAATCAACCTCCCGCAAAAACGGCCGCTTCCCTGCGGCGATCCCTGTGTATGCGTCGCGCCAGACATCATCGAACGGGGCGGAAAAAAACGGGATCATAACAGACATCAGCCTTGGCGGGCTTAAGTTCACCTGCCACATGATGTTCAGGGTGGCCGAAAAAGTATTTTTAAACTTTTCGCTTCCCACTGGTCAGAGCGTCTCGGCCGCCACCGTCACCGTTAAAAGCATGAAGGCCGGCGAGAAAAAATACGAGTACGGCGCAGAGTTCGACATCGCCGACGAAACTGTCCAGAAGGCCGTCGGCAAACTGATAGAGCGGCTCAACCATGTGGCTGTGGACGGCACGGAATCCGACCAGCCCCCGATGAACAACCAGCTCAACGTGCCTGTTGAAGGAAACCTTCAGATGCAGGTCGGGATGCTCAAGCTCAACACGGTCTTCCGTGGCGCCACCAAAAAGCACCTTATCATAGACGCGCCGATGATGGACGGCAAACCGGTCATCGTGGGGCGAGGCATGGCCGCCCTCGTGCGCTACGCCAACGCGGGAATGGCTTACGGATTCGATGTGGAGATATTCAAGCAGTACACAAGCCCCGCCCATATATGGGCGCTTAACCATCCCGGAATCGTCAAGGGGTTGAGCCTTCGAAAAAGCTCCAGAATGACGGCGTTCATTCCAGCGGTAATGCAGGATGAAGAAGGCGGCAAACATGTCGGCGTGATCGTGGACTTAAGCGAAGGCGGCGGACTTTTCGCCAGTTCGTCCGGCAGTATCAAGACCGATGGATACTGTTCGGTAAGCTTCACCCTTCCCACCGGGCAGAAAATAGAAAGTCTCAGTTGCGAGCTTAAAAACGCCCGAAGGATAGCGAGCAAGACGATGATCGGCCTTTGCTTCAAAGACAGGGACGCGGACAAGTTTAAGCTGATCAAGGCTTATTACGACACCTGCAGACAACACCTGTCATGACGGAGCCGACGGAAGAAACCGCCCCTAAAAGCGTTATTCGGCGGTGACGCGCATATTTTGCCTGGCCGCCCCCCGGCCGCAAAAATAGCGTCACCGCCTTACGCTTGCCCCCCCCCATGTTCGTTTCGTCACGATTTAATCATGGATGATTAACTTTTCTGTGGCGGATTGCTTAGCCGGAAATGTAGAATAAACAAAAGTCAGCGGACGCGTGGGGAATTCAGTCGCGTTCACGTTATTGTCACGGTCGCAAACAGGTTGCTGGAAACCTCGCGTGGTTTTTCAACAGCCTTTTTAGCTATCCTGGACAGATGAAGTCCGCCCGGCTCCGGTAGCTTGCAAAGATGGAGGCGTGAAGTTGAGTCTCGACAGAGCAAACAAGATCATCCTTATCGTTGACGACGAGGAGGAAATACGCCATCTGCTCGACCGCCTGTTCAGGAAAGAGGGATTTGCGACCATAACCGCCAAAGACGCCATGGACGCCCTGATGCAACTGCAGGATCATGACGTGGATCTCGTCATAACCGACATCAGGATGCCCGGCATGGACGGGCTGGAATTGATCAGCCAGATACACGAAATAAAACCGCAGATGCCGGTTGTGGTCATCTCCGGCTACGGCTCGCTTGACACCGTATTGGACGCCGTGGACAAAGGGGCCTTCTTTTTCGTCAGCAAGCCCTTCAACCAGAACTCGATAATAGACGCCGCCATGAAGGGCCTGCGGCTTCCCCAGCCTTTTCACGAGCCGTCGTTGTCGCCACCGGGCGCCACGCTCACCGTCAGTTTCTCGTTCCAGCCGGATGTCGAGCTGATATCCAAGGCCAACCACATGATATCTTCGGTGGTCAACCTTATGGGTTATCCCACTTCGCAGTGCAATATAGCCGTTCCTTTCGTCACAGACGAGTTGATGATGATGGGCATGAGGCAATCAACCCCGGAATCCAGGGACACGATCACCGCCTCGATAAAGGTAGCCACGGACGAGACTGTGCTTTCTTTCCAGTCCGCAAAGAAAGTGTTCGAACGGCGGCTACTGCCGAAGGATATGAGCGATTTCGATTTGGGCGACCCCGAAAGCGTCGGCCTGATGATGGCCAGGCGGTATTCCGACAGCCTGGAATTTGCCGAGGGCGGCGGCGCGGCTGTGGCGGTAATACGCCGAAAGCCGCACGATCATCCCTGAGCGGCGTTTTTTTAAAATGGACAGAGCGTAAGATAAAGATTAGAATTAACGATTAGGTGTTCTGGAAGCTGGATATTCAATCCAGCCCATCTTTTGGGAGTTTTCAAGCTTGAGAGTAGAGATCAAGGAATCCGAGAAAGCAGTGTCGTTAAGCCTGTATGGTAGCATCAGGACCAACGAAGACTACACCGCTTTCAAAGAAGCGATGGACGGCTTGATCGAGAAGGGCAAAACCAGGATAATATTGAATTTCAAGGAAGTTCATTTTATCAACAGCTCCGGGCTTGGCCGGCTTGTCCTGGCCGCAAAGAAGCTAAAGGAGTTGAACGGAGCCATGAGCATCGTCAACCTCTCCGACGATCTCAAAGAGCTGTTCCTGTTCACACGGCTGGATACGAAAATACCGATATTCAAGACCGAAGAAGAAGCGATAGCCGGCCTTTAACGGCGCCTGCGGAACGCTCCCGCATTTTCAATTTATCGTAACCCGTCTGAACCTTTTCCAGTCCTCCAGGACTATCCCAGCTCCACGGCATATGGCGGTAAGCGGGTCTTTGGAGCGATAGACAGGCACGCCGAGTTCTTTCTTCAACCGCGCTCCCAGCCCTTTCAACAACGCCCCGCCCCCGGCAAGGACTATGCCTCTGTTGGAGATGTCCTGCGAAAATTCCGGCGTCGTCTTTTCCATGGCTCTGCGCGTTGATTCCACTATCGCGCGCACAGGCTCTTCCATAGCCTCGCGCACTTCGTCGTCTGCGACCATGACGGTGACGGGCAGACCGCTAACCACGTCGCGTCCGTAAGTTTTCATCGGCGGCAGTTTTTCTTCCAGCGGGAACGCCGTCCCGATAGTCATCTTGATGCGTTCGCCTTCGAAGATGCCGATATCCAAATTGCGTTTCTGGCGCATATAGCGGACGATCGCCTCGTCAAGTTCGTCGCCGGCAACGCGGATGGACTCTCCATACGCCGTGGCGTACATGGATATGATCGCCACCTCCGTGGTGCCTCCGCCGATGTCTACGATGAGGTTTCCCACGGAGTCGCCAACGGGCATCTTGGTGCCGATAGCGGCGGCCATAGGCTCTTCGATGAGGCTAACCTGGCGCACGCCTGCGGCCATTGCGGAGTCTATGACGGCTTTTTTCTCCACCTGCGTGATGCCGGACGGGACGCCAATCACGATCCTGGGTTTTAGTTTGAATCTGTGGGGCTGGGATCTGCTGATGAAGTAGGCGATCATCTTGCGCGTGGAATCGAAATCGGCGATGACGCCGTCCTTCATCGGGCGGATGGCCTGATACTCGTCGGGGGTTTTTCCGTACATGGCTTTCGCCTCGGCCCCGATGGCCATCAACTTGCCGGTCTTCTTGGATATGACCACTACGGACGGCTCGTTAAGGACGATCCCCATCCCACGGACATGGATAAGCGTGTTGGCGGTGCCAAGGTCCATGGCCATATCCGCCGTAATTAAATTGTATAGTTTGTCTAATATCATTGTTACCGGTTATCGCTCCAGAGATCTAAGTTTAAACGCCGCCGATGTAGGCGCCGAACCGAAAAACGACAGTTTCCCCCTACCCTGCTCCCGCGCGGATTGGGCGGCGATGTTCGCCTTGGCGATAAGCTCCTCGGCGTCTTTGCCGTCGGTGGGGCTTAACGCCGCGCCGATGGAAACACGCATATTGAATCGAACGCCCTTTATAAAGAACGGCTCCGACTCCACTGCTCGTGTTATTGATTCCATTATCTCCACCGCGCCATCGGCTTGGCATGGGGAAAGGATGACTATGTATTTGTCGCCGAAATACCTGCATACAAGCCCGGCCGAACCGACGCCTGTCTTTATCCTGCCGGCCAGTTCCGCCAGGGCCAGGTCGCCACCGTCATGGCCGAGTTTGGTATTCACCTTCTCGAAACGCAACGCGTTCACGGTCAACAGCGCCCCAGGCCCGGCAAATTGACCGCGTTTTTCCAGAAGATAGCGGTGAGTGGGCAGGCTCGTTATCGTGTCGTGATATATGGCCTTCCGGCTCCTGTTGTGAAGGTACAGGCTCGTGAACGCCGAAGAGCAGGCCGCCGCCAATATCTGCAGAGCCTTGTAATCCGATTGGCGGAACGCCCTCGCCTTTTTCGAAACCAACCCTATCGCCCCCACGGCGCTCTGGTGCGAAATCATCGGCGCGGCGATGAACGAACGCCAACCCTGCCCCTCTCCCGGAAAAACCTTCACGCCCTCTTCGTGGGAGATGTTGATGGGCCTGCAATGTTGTATCGCCCAGCCAAGCCTGTAGTGGTTGAGCGGCAGAGGCTCTGCGGAGGCCCCATCCTGCGCTCCGACCATGTGAAAACCATCGCCGTCGTGGGACTTTAACGCAAGGGCCAGATGGTCGTGCTGTATGGCCGACTGGACCGCGAGCCTGAGCGTCTGCGAAAGCTCAGAAACGCTCTCGCAAGCCGTGAGTTTGTTGATGACGTCGGCAAGGTCGTGAAGGGCCACCGCCTCGACATTGAGTCGGATCCGGCGCCTTCCGTTGATGATTATCCCGGCGAGCGTTGCCGCGAACTCGTCTAGAATCTTCCCCATCTTCTCCGTGAAAACGTAGCTTTGTTTACTGTCCACGCACAAAACGCCCATCACCCTGTCCCCGTCAAAAAGCGGAGAAGCCGCAAACGACTTTATGTCTTCGCGCTGGGCGTAGAACTGGAGCGTGGAGCTGTCGGCCTTGAAATTGGAGGTCTGCGTGGAATTGCCGGTTTTTGCGACCCAACCTACAAGGCCTGCGCCGATGGGGAACTCCGCGCCATCGATAACGGAGGCTGACAGGGACTGAAAGGTCTTGAGGCGGAGAACGTCGCCCTTTTTGTCGTCCACAAGAAAAAGGGCGGACGTGAAAGCGTCTGTGACGTTGGCCACAAGCCTTACGGCCCTTAAAATTTCCTCATCGAGGGATTGAGGCATATCACCTTATTATAATCGCGCCCATCCGGTTTTAACGGATGAGGCGGCCAGTGTTTAAACATCAACGGCTCGCCGCCGAGCCGCCGGTTGTTGCCATTATAACTCAACGGAACTACAATGTACGCAGGTAGATTGCATTCATTTCTTCGGGGGCATTTATGCAGGTTGGACAGGTCATGACACGCAAAGTCATCACGGCGGGGCCTGGTGATTCCCTTAAAGTGGTTTCCGGCTTGATGCTCAAGCACAGGATCGCCCATATACCGATAGTGGATCGCGGGAGGCTCATCGGCATCATCTCCGACCGCGATTTCCGCAGTTTCATCGCCCCCATCCAAAAAGGGGCGAAAAAGAAAAAACTGCCGAGCGACCCGCTCTCCCTCAACGCGCGTGACGCTATGAGCGACGCCGTGATAACCGCCGACACGGGAATGAACGTGGCCGACGCGGTGAAACTTATGCTCCGGCTCAAGATAGGCGCCCTGCCCGTGCTCGACAGCGGGCGGATGGTCGGCATTATCACCAAAGACGATCTGCTCGGCGTGTTCGTGGAAATGCTCCAGGCGCTTACGCAATCTTCCAGCCTGTACGTGGAGCTGTTGGACGAGATAGAAGACTGCGAGGCGGTGTTCTCCGTTCTCAAGAAACGGAAGGTGTCGGTGTTAAGCTACTCCGCCACACCCAAGGCCAGCGACCACCGGCAGATATGCCATTTCCGCCTTAGCTTATGTCCCATCAAGGGAATCGTCTCAGACCTCAGGAAAAAAGGTGTAAGGGTGATAGAAGCTTATGGAGAGGACACCTGAACCACCAGAGCTTGAAGGTTTTCCGCTATGAAAACCGTGACGGGCGGACACATAGCGGCGCACTGGGAGATTCGCGATAAAGGGCGCGTCCAATGCCTGCTTTGCCCGTTCGAATGCCTGCTGGATAATGGCAAAACCGGGATATGCGGGGGCAAACGCAATATTGACGGCTCGCTGATCGCCATCAATTACGGGCTGACAACTTCGGTCAACCTCGACCCTATCGAAAAGAAACCGCTATATCATTTCCATCCCGGCAGTACCATCCTTTCCATAGGCCCCAACGGATGCAATTTCGGTTGCCTGTTTTGCCAGAATTACACTATCTCCCAGAATGACGCGCCCACGCGCCATATTGCGCCGGATGAGGCCGCCCTGATGGCTAAACAGGTTGGAAGCGTCGGGCTGGCCTATACATACGCCGAACCGCTTATCTGGTTCGAGTACGTCATGGACGCGTCAAAAGCCATACGGAAGGCGGGGATGAAAAACGTTCTCGTCACCAACGGATACGTCAACCCGAAGCCGCTGGAAGAGATATTGCCGCTGATAGACGCGATGAACATAGACATCAAGTCCATGGACCCGGAGTTTTACAAAAAGGTATGCCACGGCAAACTTGCGCCGGTTTTGGAGACTGTCCGAAGGTCTATCATGAAAACCCATGTGGAGATTACCAACCTCGTCATTCCAGGCTATAACGACAGCGATGAGATGTTCGAGAAGTTGACCGATTTCATCGCGGAGCTTAACCCGCAGATACCGCTCCATTTTTCGCGGTATCATCCCGACTACAAGTTTTCGGCCCCAGCCACGCCTTACGAAACGCTCGTGAGAGCCGTGGGAATCGCCAGAAAAAAACTCAAGTTCGTTTATACAGGCAACGTATCGCAGGAGAAGTATAATCAGACGATCTGCCCCGGTTGCGGAAAGACTGTGATAAAACGCGATGGTTTTTCGGTCGTAAGCGTTGCCGTGAAAGACGGCAAATGCGAGCATTGCGGTTGTGGTGTGAATGTGGTGGGTCTGTGAGAGGAAAACTTTGCATAACAAATAGCGTTTGCAACATTGTCATTCTGAGCCCTTCGACAGGCTCAGGGTAAACTCCGCGTTGTCATTCTGAACGAAGCGTAGCGAAGTGAAGAATCTATCTAAAGAACAATTTG
>JADGAO010000093.1 GCA_015231995.1 Nitrospinota bacterium
AAGCCGCGGATAGCGATGGACGCCGCGCTTGGCGCTCAAACGTATACCGTGACGGCCACAGCCGGAGCCGGTGGGACCGTGTCGCCTGCAAGCCAGATAGTAGCCAGCGGTTCGACCGCGCCTTTCACTGTGACGCCTGACGCCGGTTATACCGCAGACGTGGCGGTTGGCGGGACGTGCGCCGCCGGGTCGTGGAGCGGAACCACATACACTACCGGCGTTGTGACTGCGGCCTGTTCGGTGAGCTTTACGTTTAGCGTTGGGCCTGGGCTGGGCGACGCCGTGGATAATCCCACCCTTAGCTGGAGTTCCAGCGGGAACGCGCAGTGGCTCGTAGAAAACACGATTTATAATTCCGGCGGGTCTGCCGCCCAGAGCGGGGATATATCGAATTCCCAAACCTCCGCTATCCAGACAACGGTTACAGGCCCGGGCAGTCTCTCTTTTTACTGGAAGGTTTCATCCGAGATCGACTATGACTGGCTGGAATTTGCGATAGATGGAACCGTTCAAACAAGAATGAGCGGGACGTCGTCGTGGCTAAAAAAGAGTTACTCCATTTCTGCGGGATCGCATACCCTTTCATGGACGTACACCAAAGATACAACCTCTAGTAGCGGGTCTGACGCCGGCTGGCTGGACACAGTCGTGTTTACGCCTCAGAGCGGCGTCACGCTAACAGCCACAGCCGGGACTGGCGGGTCGGTGACCCCCGCGAGCCAGAGAGTGGCCAGCGGTTCCACCGCCTCTTTCACCGCAGTAGCCAACACAGGGTACACGCCTAACACTACCGTCGGCGGCACATGCGCCGCCGGGTCGTGGAGCGGGACCACCTACACCACCGGAGCTGTTACCGCTTCGTGTTCTGTCAGCTTTACATTTACGCCGCAGGTAGGCTCTTTGACAGTGACCATATCGCCCGCTGGCGCTATTACCGCAGGAGCCATGTGGCGGGTTGACGGCGGGGCGTGGCAGGCGAGCGGGGCCACAGTGTCAAACGTAGCTGTTGGCAGTCCCACTGTGTCGTTCAACACGGTGGCTGGCTACACAACGCCCGCTAACCAGAACGTGGCCGTAACGACAATTGGAACCGCCACGGCGACCGGGACATACACAGCTATCACCGAGTCCACCGGTTCGTTAACCGTAACCATATTGCCCCCCGACGCCGTCGCCGCCGGGGCGCAATGGCGTGTGGATGGGGGGCCGTGGCAGGCGGATGGCGCGACAGTTACAGAGCTTGCAAATGGCTCTCACACGGTATGGTTCAGTCCGACTACTGGTTACAGATCGCCCGCGAACAAGAACGTCACAGTCACAATGGGGCAGACCGCGACATCAAGCGGAACGTACACGCTTGCGACCGGTTCTGGGGCGGTGAAGGTGAACATCTTGCCCGCAGGCGCCGTTACCGCCGGGGCGCAGTGGAGCGTTGACGGCGGAGCCACATGGAACGCAAGCGGAGATACCCTTAACGGCCTCACCGCAGGCAGTTACACAGTTTCGTTCGATTCGCTGTCCGATTACACTTCGCCGGAAGACAAGGTTGTAAACGTAACGAATGGAGGAACCGCCATCTCTACCGGGACGTACAAACAGCACGGCTCGTTGAAGGTGACGATATTGCCTGCAGGGGCGGCGAACGGCGGAGCGCAGTGGAGTGTTGACGGCGGAACAACATGGAACGCAAGCGGCGATATAGTTCCCGGCCTTACCGCAGGCAAACAGACGGTGATGTTCAACACGGCGGCGACGGATTATTCTCCACCCGCCAACAGGATCGTAACGATAACGCCGGGACGCACCGCCACGGCGACAGGGACATACACGCGCGGCTACAACGTGTTGGCGAAAGTGAGCACAGGCGGGACTGCGACTCCGGCAAAAAGAGTCGTCTTGACTGGAGGTTCCACCGCCACTGTTACTGTGACGGCTAGAACTGGCTACACGACAAGCGCCACAGTTGGCGGCACATGCGTGGCCGGATCGTGGAACGGAACGGATTACACTACCGGCCCAGTGACGGAGGCGTGCACGGCCCTCTTCACATTCACAAAGGCGCCCACAGTAACAACTGGGTCTGCGCTGAGAATCACTCAGACCGACGCGATACTAAACGGCAGGGTAAATCCTGAAAACGATTCAACTACCGTGACGTTCGAGTATGTGGATGACGCCACATTTCTGGTGAGCGCATACACCACGCCCTCAAGCGTGACCGCCGCCGTGTTGACAGGCGGGACAGCGCAGAACGTCGCCGCGCCGGTGACGGGATTGATGTGCGGCACGAAGTATCATTTTCGCGTTGTGGGAATGAACGCGGTTAACACGACGAACGGGCTTGATCGCACATTCACCACATCGGTGTGTCCTGTTCCTGACAGGGCGGCTGATTCCGCCACGGACACTGCGACATCCCCGACATCCGATTTCGACGGCGACGGGAAGTCGGACATACTGTTCCGCGACGCAGTCACAGGACAGACGCAGGCGTGGATTATGGATGGTGTGACAGTTACGTCGAACCTTGTCACCAGTCTTAACGCCGGGGCGTACTCCTCAACCATCGGCTGGCAGGCACAGGGGATTGGAGATTTCGACGGCGATAAGAAATATGACCTGTTGTGGCGCGATTCCGCTTCCGGCCAGGTGGCCGTATGGACGATGAACGGCGCTGACGTTGTGACAACCTCGCTTGCAAGCATGTCTCCTGGCGCGTACACGGCCACGACAGGCTGGCAGATACAGGGGATTGGAGATTTCGACGGCGACGTGAAATCGGACATCCTCTGGAGAGACGCCGGGACGGGTCAGACGGCGATCTGGTTCATGAGCGGATCAACCGTAATGAGTAGCTCCAACACAAACGTCAGCGCAGGCGCATATACGGCCACCGCTGGCTGGCAGGTTCATGGCGTGGGAGACTTTAACGGCGACGGGAAGTCTGACATTCTCTGGCGGCAGATCGGAACGGGCAGGACCGCTATCTGGTTTATGGACGGCGCATTTAAGTCGGGCGGCGGATACACCAACGTTCATGCAGGCGCCTACACGGCTACAACCGGCTGGCAGATTCACGGAGTGGGCGACTTCAACGCAGATGGCAAGTCGGACATTCTTTGGAGAAACGCTGACAGTGGCGTGACGGTCGTCTGGCTGATGAACGGAGCCGTGCGCGCTAGCGGCGCATACACCAGCGTTCAACCAGGGCCTTACACGACGACGACTGGTTGGCATGTTCAGGGCGTTGGGGATTTCAACGGCGATTGGAAGTCGGACGTTCTTCTGCGCTATGCCGGGACAGGTCAGACGTTTATCTGGCTGATGAACGGCGCGACCGTGACCGGCGATTGGACGAGCATTCATGCAGGTGTGTTTGATTCGGCGACTGGATTGCAAATACTGAGCGAGGAAACGATAAGGTAGGCGCATAGGGCTGGGGGCGGTGGTCAATAAACCTGTCATGTAGCGCAAATACCCTTTAGTGGAGGCGCAGAATGAAAGCAGTCATCGCAGAGGGGCCAGGCGGACCGGAGGTCTTGAAGGTCGCCGACGTGGAAACGCCGGAGCCTTCCAAAGGTGAAATCCTTGTCTGCGTTAAAGCCTGCGGGCTTAACCCTGTTGACTATAAAATAAGGCAAGGCTATCTATCCTCCGATAAAAAGTACCCCGCTATCTACGGATTTGACGTTTCCGGCATTGTGGAAAAGGCCGGGTCGGGTGTGACCGGATTTTCGCCAGGCGACGAGGTCTTCTATTACGCCGATCTGGACAAGCAGGGCGCATACGCCGAATATCATACGGCGCGGGCGGAAATAGTCCGCAAAAAACCGGAAGGGCTGACGCATGTGGAGGCCGCATCCCTCCCGCTTGCGGGAACCACGGCGTGGCAGGGATTGTTCAAACAAGCGCGCCTCGCGTTTGGCGAAACGGTTGTGATAGTCGGCGCGGCAGGCGGCGTTGGGTCAATGGCCGCTCAGATGACCGCGTGGAGCGGGGCGAACGTGATAGCCGTCTGCTCCAGTTCAAACACGGAATACGTAAAAAAACTTGGCGCGAACCATGTGGTTGACTACACAAAACAGGATATCGCCAAAGCGGTGTTGGACATCACGAAGGGAAAAGGGGCCGACATGGCGTTGGACACGGTTGGCGGCGACGTGTTTTTTGAGACTTTCAAATTTTTGCGCCCGTTCGGGCGAGTGGTTTTTCTCAACGCCTTCACAGCCCAAACGCCAATGACTAGCCTCAACCCTGCGAGGCTGAAAAACATCTCCATTTTATGTGAGTTTATCCATCCAAGCGTAGAGTCACTGGATTTCATCGCAACGCTCGCTGAGCGCGGTTTCCTTAAACCCCAGGTGGAAACGGTCATCCCGATGGACAAGATCGCCCATGGCCACAGAAGGCTAGAGACCCGTCGCGGATGGGGGAAGATCGTAGTCGATATGTCGCTTTAGTCGTGAAAATAAAAATATCGGCTTCGTTTAAGATATCAGCCGAGTGAATGTGTTTTGGCGCAGTTGATGTAATGGTGGAGGCGAGGGGAGTCGAACCCCTGTCCGAAAATCCGGACCCAAGGCTACTACGGGCGTAGTCTCTGTTTTTTTGTCTCGCCCCACCCCGTGCCCAGAGACAGGCATGGGTGGCGCCAGCCGGCTTTTTAATTTCGCCTCGGGGCCAGTCGGCCCTCCCTTCGGCTATCCCGCGTCAATTACGCCCGATCCACTCCAGCGGAAACGGAGAGGCGGACGGCTGGTCCGCTAGTTAGGCGGCGACAGCGTAGCGATAATCGTTGGCGATTATCAGTTTGCCACAAGGATTTACGTGGTTTATGGCGACCCACGGCACGCAACCTTGAATCGAGGTGTTCCCGTCGAAACCGGTACGCCCCCTATTCAACTGTGATTATTCTAACACAACTGGCCATCTGGGTGGGACGACTCGATGGCTGAAACAACAAGTGGGGATACCAGCGATTTAATGCGCGGGTTTGGCGTGCGATGTTTCGGCCTTCGGCGCCGTTGCGGTGTCTCCATTGGCTCCCTCAGGGGCTTGCTTGGCGTTGTCGCCTGTGGATTTGTCCAAAAGGACAACGTTGACCCTGTTGTTGGCGATATTCTGGGGGTTGCTCTTATCCATCAGCATCCGGTCGCCATAACTTACGATTTTCTCGAAGCTGTATGGGTTGACTCCATTGGCCTCCAGTTCCTTTCGGACGATCATCGCGCGGTTAGAGGATAATTCCCAAGTTGTTTCGCCTTTTCCGGCCGCATTGGAATCCGTATGGCTTTCAATAGCGATCCTGGTTACTGATGACTTGACGTTCTCCGCCACGGACTTCAATATTTTTTTCGCATTGTCCGTAAGCTGGGTTCCTCCAGGCTGAAAAAGCCTGCTTTTGTCCGTCTCTGTTATCTCTATCTTGAGTCCTTCATCGGCAGAACCAACACGCACCTGGTCTGCGATATCCATCAATTGAGACACCAACGCCTTCATCATTTCCGACTGTTGCATTTTTCCGCCTGCCATCTTGTCGGATATCTTTTCCTCATCTATGGAGATGGAGGTCACGATGTCGTGAGTGTCCTGTTTGATGTTCTTGGAACCGGATTCGACGTAGGGCAGGCCGCCTTTGGTGTTGGAAAGGCTTACGTTGACGAAATACTGAGAGAGGAGCATCTTCTTTTCTTTGGACACCATGCTCGTGAGCCACAGGAGCAGGAAGAAAGCCATCATCGCCGTCACGAAGTCGGCATACGCGACTTTCCATGCGCCTCCATGACCCCCGCCGTGGCCTTTTTTAACGACTCTGATTATTTCCGGTTCGTATTTTTCTTCTTTTGCCATTGTTTCAACAGGAATGCGTGTTCATAACCGTTCCAGCCATATCAGCAAACGTCTTTTTCGATATTATCACAAATGCGGAGGCGATGACTCGCGTGGTTTTTGCTACGTTAATCACTCCAGTCCCCTATTTCCTAAACTGTTTGGCCAGTCTCAATGTCTGGTCATGATAGTTGGAGCCTAGCTCCGTCCCGTACCAGATAGCGGAGGGGGATGACATTCTCTCGTACTTCATCTTGAAGAGTATCTGACCGTCTTCGATGATGAACGGCACGTCGTGGGGGCGCACTTCCAGCACGGCTTTGGTTCCGGCCACTTCACCTTTTCCGCCGTAGCCAAAACCAGGGTCGAAAAATCCCGCGTAATGGGTGCGTAACTCGCCTGACCCGGCGTCGAACTCCACCATCTCCGCCGCGCAATCGAGTGGGATGCGGATACGTTCTTTGGACGCGAATATATAGAACTCCTCCGGCTCCAATATCAGCCGCCCGTTACGCGGCGGGTGCAAGGTCTCCCAAAAATCATCCGCGTCGTAATGCGAGATTTTCTCCAAATCTATGACGTGGCTGTTCTTCTTGGCCATGTATCCTATCGCCCCAGACTCTGAACGGGCCAAGTCTACGCTCATCAAAAGCCCGTCGCCGCTACGGACGTGGAAATCGGTGTCTATGAACTGTCCATCGTTGTTGAATAGCAGTCGTTGGCTTTCATAAAGCCGCAACAACTCCGCGCCGGTTATCTGCCGTGACGCGCCAGACGGCCCGTCGGGCGATTTGCCGCCGTTTTCCCCTTCCGGCGTCCGCACGAGCCTGAGCTGGTTTAACCTTTGCCCCATCTTCACTTTTATGGTGAACGACCTTGGCACAACCTCCAGATACAGCCCGCCGAAGTAACCGGGAGCGATTTCCTCGAACCGGGCGCAGTTGTCGGTGATCACGCGGGTGAAAACGTCGAGCCTGCCGGTGGAGCTTTTGGGGTTGGTTTTCCCTCTTATGTCGGCGGGGAGACGAAGGTTCTCGTTGAGCGGTATTAGATAGACCGCGCCTTTTTCGAGTATCGCGCCTTTTTCCAGATTCAACTCGTACATAACAAGGTCTGTGAGCCTGTTATTGACGGTGTCGGACTGCGGGAGAAAACTCGCTTGCAGGCGGTAGGCCACAGGGCCAAGCGTCAGGTCAAGCGACGCAGGTTGCACATTGTGCGTTATCGAGGCGTCCGGACGTCCGCCGATGATTCGTCCTTCGGCGATGAGCCGTTCTATCTCATGAGCCGGAAGAACACCCGCAGGGCTTACGTTGTTCAAATGAACTCCCCCAAATCTTGCCGTAAGGAGTAGCGTCATGCTACGCCTACCTGCGTTTGACGAACTAGGCGGCATACTATATCATCGAATATTCACGTTAAACAAGGCCATGCGAAAGACGTTATGACACAGAGCATCACTGGAGCGGAAATCCTCGTTAAGTCTTTGCAAAAGCTGGGGGTGGACACCATCTTCGGATACCCGGGGGGAGTTGTCCTGCCCATTTATGACGAGCTTTTCAAGCATCCTGAACTGCGCCATGTGCTGGTTCGCCACGAACAGGGAGCCGTGCATATGGCCGACGGTTACGCCCGCGCAACCGGCAGGGTGGGCGTGGCTCTTGTGACAAGCGGCCCCGGCGCGACCAACGCAGTCACCGGCATAGCCACCGCGTACATGGATTCCATCCCGATGGTGGTGATAACCGGACAGGTGCCGACCAAACTCATCGGCAACGACGCGTTTCAGGAGGCGGACATCATCGGCATCACCCGCCCCTGCGTGAAACACAGCTATCTGGTGCGGGATGTGAACGACCTGGCCCGCACATTGGCGGAGGCTTTCTACATCGCTTCCACAGGAAAACCCGGCCCTGTGGTGGTGGACGTGCCAAAAGACGTTGTGACCAATCAGGCCAAGTTCGAGTTTCCTGAGAAGGTGGAAATCAGGTCGTATAAACCGACCGTTGAAGGGCACATAAAGCAGATACAAAAACTGGCTCACGCGCTGGCGGAAGCCAAAAAGCCGGTGTTGTATGTGGGCGGGGGAATGATAAGCTCCAACGCCTATGAAGAGCTGGCGGAGCTGGCGAAGCTTACGCGTTCTCCGGTGACGCTTACCTTGATGGGGCTTGGCAGTTTCGACTCCACAAACGAGCTTAACCTTGGCATGTTGGGAATGCACGGCACGTTCCGCGCCAACATGGCTATGTCCCACACCGATCTCGTGGTGGCGTTGGGCGCGCGGTTCGACGACCGGGTGACGGGAGACCTGACGCAATTCGCCCCGCACGCGAAAATCGCCCATGTGGACGTGGACCCCACGGCTATTTCGAAAAACGTGAAATGTCACATACCCGTGGTGGGCGATCTGAAAGACGTGATGGTGAAGCTGTTGGCCGAGACACGCGCCATGAAGGTGGACTGGTCTGCCAAAACCGCCGACTGGCTCAAGCAGATAGCCGAATGGGAAGCCAAAAACGCGCTGACCTATGTGAAAAAGAAAGACGTTATCAAACCCCAGTTCGTTATCGAGGAGATAAACAGGATCACGAAGGGCGAAGGAATCTACGCCACCGAGGTGGGGCAGAACCAGATGTGGGCGGCGCAGTACCTGACGCTCAAGCGGCCCCGTTCGTTCATCACGTCCGGCGGGCTTGGCACGATGGGTTTCGGTTTTCCGGCGGCCCTCGGCGCGCAGGCGGCGTTCCCGGACAGGGTGGTGATAGACATCGCCGGGGACGGCTCCATCCAGATGAACATTCAGGAACTGGGCACGGCGATGCAGTACAGGCTCCCCGTGGTGATAGTGATATTGAACAACGGATTTCTCGGAATGGTGCGGCAGTGGCAGGAGCTTTTCTTCGGCGGGCGGTACGCATACACCTGCATGGAGGCTCAGCCGGATTTCGTGAAACTGGCCGAGGCCTACGGGGCGTTCGGCAAGCGCGTGACCAGGCCCGAAGAAGTCGGCCCGGCGATCGAGGAGGCTATCGCCTCCAAAAGAACGGCGCTGGTGGACTGCGTGGTGGACCGGGAGGAAAACGTCTACCCGATGGTGCCCGCCGGAGCGGCTCTTACCAATATGTTGCTGGCGTAGAAAATCATGAAACACACTATATCCGTCCTGGTGGAGAACAAGTTCGGGGTGCTCTCCCGCGTGGCGGGGCTTTTCTCCGGGCGCGGCTTTAACATAGAGTCGCTTTCCGTGGCCCCCACGCTCGACTCGTCCACGTCGCGGATGACCATCGTCACGCGCGGCGACGACGCGATTATCGAGCAGATAACCAAACAGCTCAACAAGCTCATCGACGTCATCAAGGTCAACGAGTTCACCGCCGACGAGGAATACGTCGTCCGCGAAATAGCGCTCATCAAGCTCAACGCGGAGCAGGAGAACCGGGCGGAGATACTGCGGATGACGGAAGTGTTCCGCGGCAAGGTGGTGGACGTGTCGCCGAAGACTTATACGATAGAAGTGACGGGGACGGAAAACAAGGTCAACGCCTTCATAGAAATGGTAAGGCCGCTTGGGATTATCGAAGTCGCGCGTAGCGGCAAGGTCGCTATGGCGCGCGGCAGGAAATCCCTGGGCTAGCCTTTGGATATTTTTCACGCAAACTTTACAATCTAGGGGGTCAAACGGACAGGCATGGCTACGATTTATTACGACAAAGACGCCGATCTTAAACACTTGGCCGGCAAGACTGTGGCCATCATTGGCTACGGGAGCCAGGGACACGCCCACTCGCTCAACCTGCGCGACTCCGGCGTGAAGGTCGTCGTCGGATTGAGGGCAGGCTCCAAATTCGTCGCGGCGGCGCAGAAGGAGGGTTTGACCGTCCTCACCCCCGACAAAGCGGCCAAAGAAGCCGATGTGGTCATGATGCTCGTGCCGGACACCTCCCAGCGCGAAGTGTTCGAAAACGAGATTCGCCCCAACCTCAAAAAAGGCGCGGCCATTGCGTTCGCCCACGGGTTCAACATCCATTTCGGGCAGATCGTGCCGCCGGAGGGAACGGACGTGTTCATGGTGGCTCCCAAAGGGCCAGGACACCTTGTTCGCAGGGTTTATAAAGAAGGCGGCGGCGTGCCGGGCCTTGTGGCCATCGAGAAAGACGCCACCGGCTCCGCCCAGAAAATAGCTCTCGCTTACGCCAAGGGCGTCGGTTGCACACGCGGCGGCCTGATCGAGACAACATTCAAAGAAGAGACGGAGACCGACCTTTTCGGCGAGCAGGCCGTGTTGTGCGGCGGCGCGTCGGAGCTTATCCGCGCAGGGTTTGACACGCTGGTGGAGGCCGGTTACCAGCCGGAAGTCGCCTATTTCGAGTGCCTGCACGAGTTGAAGCTTATCGTTGACCTTATTTACGAAGGCGGCATCGCCAACATGCGCTACTCCATCTCCGACACGGCCAAGTACGGCGACATCACACGCGGCAGAAGGGTCATCACCGAAGAGACCCGCATGGAGATGGCGGAGATACTCCGGGAAATACAGACCGGCGAGTTCGCCCGCGAGTGGGTGTTGGAGAACCAGGCCAACAGGCCGGTCTATAACTCCCTGCTCAGGATAGACGCGGAGCATCAGATAGAGACCGTCGGCGACAAGTTGCGCTCCATGATGCCGTGGCTCGGCAAGAAAATCTCGGTCTGACGGGACGCGATGAAGTTTCCCATCGCCTCCGAAGGCCTGATGTTCATTGTCCCGCTGGCGGTTGTAACGCTGTTGCTGTTCGCGCTCGGATGGGGCAAGCTTGCGTGGTTCACGCTTGCGCTCACTGCGTTCGTGGTCTTCTTTTTCCGCGACCCGGAGAGAGTCACGCCACCCGGCGAGGGGATTATCGTGGCCCCCGCCGACGGCAAGGTGGTGAAGATAGACCCCGCCTACCAGATTGACGAATACCCCGGCGGGGCGGTGGGTGTTTCCATTTTCCTTTCGGTGTTCAACGTGCATGTCCAGCGGACGCCGTTGGAGGGAGACGTCATCCGCAAAATCTACAACAAGGGCAAGTTTCTGGCCGCGTGGGATCATAAGGCCAGCATGGATAACGAGCAGACCTTGATTACGATGAACACGCCTGCGGGCGTGATCGGCGTAAAACAGATCGCAGGGTTGATAGCGCGGCGGATCGTCAACTGGACGAGCGCGGGGCAGAAGCTCGAGACAGGCGAGAGATTCGGCCTTATCCGGTTCGGGTCGCGGGTTGACCTGATAATGAAACCGGGCGTAGAGGTAACGGTTAAAATCGGCGACGTCGTCACCGCAGGAGAGACTGTCATGGCGCGGTTCACAGCGGACTCCAAAAAATGAGCGGCGAGACGCCGAAGGCGCAAGAGGCGCAAGAGCCAGGACCCGCGAACGGCCAGGCTGAAGAGGAAGCCAGGCTCGCGCCTTTCGGCAATATAAGGAAAGGGATATTCATAGTTCCCAGCCTTATCACGTCCGCCTCGTTTTTTTGCGGGTTTTACTCGATGATCGCCTCGATACAGGGCGACTATTACACGGCGGCATGGGTGATACTCCTCGCCGCTTTTTTTGACGGGCTTGACGGCAGGATAGCCCGCGCCACCAATTCGACCACGCATTTCGGCGTGGAGTTCGATTCGTTGTCCGACCTTATCTCATTTGGCGCGGCCCCGGCGATA
>JADGAO010000094.1:0-8784 GCA_015231995.1 Nitrospinota bacterium
GTGTTCTTCACCTCGAACTCCTTGTCTTCCAATGTGAGGTTATTGTCTCTTCAGGACGGCGGGGTGAAGAACACCCGCGCCGAGCATCTGGGCAACAGCGCGACCCGACCACGGTTCTTCAGCCCCGTAACGGTGGCGTTAGAAAAGTTTCTTGATGGCTCCAAGGCCTTTCTTGATAGCGTCCTGCGGGGAGTTTTCCTCTTCTTTCGCAGGCTGATCCTCCTTCTTGTCTGCCTCTCCCTTATCGCTGGAAGTCTCCTCCTTGCGGGGTTCGCTGGCGCGTTCTTTCTCCGCCTTTTTCCGTTCAGCCCTGGATTCTTTCATCCCCTTGTCGCGTTCGCGCCCGACGTTCTCCATATCTCTGCTCATCTTCTTGGAGGCTTCGGGATCCTTGAGCATGTCCATGACCGACTTGGCCATTTCGCGGTTGGACTTGTCGGCTTCCTTGTCGTACTGCACGTTGATACCTGCCGGGACGTTGAAAACGTCGGACGGGATGGCGGCGTCTTTTTCAAGTTTCGTGGCGGCGGATTTGATCGTCATGCCCATCATGCTTCCATCCGTCTTGAGCATGATTCCTGAGTCGCTCATCACGAGAGTGGTTATGCCCATCGCCTTTACGACGTCGCAAGGGTAGCCCAGGTGCGATCCGGCTTTTTTCTCGACGGTTCCGCCCATCATCTGAGACATGTTGGTTCCCATATCCA
Source organism: Nitrospinota bacterium (assembly GCA_015231995.1). Classification (GTDB taxonomy): domain Bacteria; phylum Nitrospinota_A; class UBA7883; order UBA7883; family JACRLM01; genus JADGAO01. The sequence continues at coordinate 708 of JADGAO010000094.1, forward strand.
CGGCGTTTTTCTTTACGTTCTCTTTTTCCTTGGCGGAGAGTTTGCCGTATTCCTCGGACATGAACTTGTTGGGGTTTATGAATTTGCGTCCGGTTTTCTTTTCCATGTCGACTTCGGTGACCAGCTCTGGCGTGGTTATCGTCACCTTGTCGTTGGAGACGTTCATGAACATCACCTTGCCTTTGGTCTTTCTGACGTGGACCTGTTCCTGCCCGCTGGCGCGGATATAAAGGGTTTCCGTCCCCTTCTCGTCGCCAGCCACGTCGTACTGCACGATGGCGGATTTGAACGGTAGCTTGCGTTCCCACGGCGATTCCTCGGCGAACGACACTCCGCAAAAGATGAAAAGGGAAACGGGCAAAACAGCCATTAAAAACCTTGAAGGCGTCATTATAGTCTGCTCCGGTTATTGATGGATAACATGGCCGCCTGCGTCAGAGGCCCTGTCTCGAATACAAAATCACGTTTTTAATCCCTGCGTCGAGCCTGCGGAATCTGGCTGGTTCGGGAAGGATCGAGTTGATTTTATCGAACAGCGCGGGGCCTGCGAAAGCCTCCGGGTCGAACGGTTTTTCATCGCCAGCCTCGTCGCGGACAACCCACTGGCTTCCCGCCTTCACCACGGAGACGGTGGAATATCTGGAAATCGTCCTTGCGATGGCCTCCATCTGCGCGCCTTCCATCACCCACGCAAGACGTTGGGCGAACTCCCTGCGCTTTTCAGGGGGAACATTCGCCTTCCTGTACGCCAAATTTAGCCATTGATAGAGAAGCTCCGGGGAAGGTTCGGCTAATTGAATTTCCTTTTCCGCCGACTCAGCGCCGCCGAAAGGGGTCGGAATGGAAATCCGCACGCCGAAGAAACCTTTCCCCTCCTCGGCTTTCGCATTGGCGGTCATGTGAACTCTCAACCGTCCGTAAACCTCCGCGAAAAACGCGGGGAACCCATCCGCCGTCACAGCCGGTTTCGCCTCCATAGTCCTGACGGACAGTTTATGGCGGCGCAATAGTTGGGAAGGTTCGAAACCGGGATGGTTGTATAACGGCATCCCGCTTGGCCTGTCGCGGGTGACCATCTCTTCGGGGGCGGAACTTGTGGTGACGACCCGCCCATCGGCGTATTCCGTCAGGAGGTTGAGCCATGCCAGCCCGTTTCCGTCGCGATACAAAACCCCCACCAGCGACTTATCGGGGTGAGTGTACGCCCGTATCGCAAGGCCGGGAAATTCGCCGACCGTAAAATCGCCTATCCGTTTCATCCCGCCGGAAACGACAAGCGTCTCTTCCGTCAACACGGCAAGGGGAAACCCTGCGAAAACGTCCGCGCCCTCCACCTGGGCGAGGCTCACCGTCGCAGGCAAAGAGGCTCCGGCCTTTTCAGGCAGACGCGGCAGGTCTTTACTTGCGTCATTGTCGGGATCCTCTCCGGTTTTAGGCTCGCTCCGCAAAAACTGGGACATCACGAAAATGACGATCCCCATTACTATCAAAGACCAGTAAGGGGCGGTTTGCTCCAACATCGTTTACGCCTCCTGTCAGTTCAGCGGCTGGCCGGGCGCTTGCGCGGGGCCATGTCGTTTTCTGGAAGATTTACGCGACACCGGAATCTCCTTGCGTGGGCTTGTCCCCTTTTTGCCGTTGGGCAGAGCCGACAGAGCCAGCCTGAAGACCTCGTCAATGTGTTCGACAGGAATTATCTCCAGATCGCCAATTACATTCAAAGGAATCTCCCTGAGGTCGCGTTCGTTTTCTTTCGGTATGAGAACCCTTCGCACTCCGGCCCTGCCTGCGGCCAACAGTTTTTCCTTGAGCCCGCCAATGGCAAGAACCCGGCCACGAAGCGTTATCTCGCCGGTCATGGCAGTGCCCGCCCGCGCCGGTATGTGAAGAAGGGCGGAGGCCATCGAGGTTGCCAGGCTCACGCCTGCGGAGGGGCCTTCTTTCGGCGTTGCGCCTTCCGGGATGTGGATGTGAATGTCTATCTTGTCCTGGAAACCTTTGTGGAGGCCGAACTGGGCCGCCCGCGAACGGATGAACGAAAGGGCCGCCTGGGCCGATTCTTTCATCACCTCGCCGAGCTTCCCGGTAAGTATGAATTTCCCGGCGCCGGGCGTGATGACCGTCTCTATCTTGAGCAGGGCGCCGCCAAGCTCCGTCCACGCAAGGCCGGTGGCCACGCCGACTTCGTCTTTCTTTTCGGCCTCGTCTTCCTTGAATTTTATCTCGCCCAGATATTTGACCAGGTCCCCCGCCGTCACCTCCAGCTTCTTGCGGAAAGCTGATTTGGCGATTTTGGCGTCTTTAGATTTTTCCGCCACCTTGCGCGCCAGCTTGCGGATGACCGAGCCTATCTCGCGCTCCAGATTGCGCACGCCGGCCTCTTTGGTGTAGCCGCTGATAATAAGGCGCAGGGCGTCCTCCTTGATATCGAGGGAGCCGGGGGGCAGGCCGTGTTCCTTCTCCTGTTTGGGGATGAGATGTTTTTTGGCTATCTCCTCCTTTTCCATGTCGGTGTAGCCGGAGACGTTGATAACCTCCATCCTGTCCAGGAGCGGGCGGGGTATCGTATGCAATGTGTTGGCGGTGGTGATAAACATCACTTCCGACAGGTCGTAGTCCACCTCCAGATAATGGTCGTTGAACGTGTGGTTCTGCTCCGGATCCAACGCCTCCAGAAGAGCCGAGGCGGGATCGCCACGGAAATCAGACGAAAGCTTGTCCACCTCGTCGAGCATGATGACGGGATTCTTGACGCCCGCCTTTTTCATTGACTGCACAAGCCTGCCGGGAAGCGAGCCGATATATGTGCGCCTGTGGCCGCGTATCTCCGCCTCGTCGCGCACGCCGCCCAGCGAGAAACGGACGAACTTGCGCCCCATGGCCCTTGCGATGGATTTGCCAAGCGACGTCTTGCCGACGCCGGGAGGCCCGACGAATAAAAGGATCGGCCCTTTCATCCGTTTGACGAGCTTCGTCACGGAGAGGTGCTCGAGTATCCGGTCTTTCACCTTCTCAAGCCCGTGATGGTCTTCGTTGAGTATTTTTTCCGCCCCGGCTATGTCCAGCTTGTCGGGCGTGCGCTCTTTCCATGGAACGTCAACGAGCCAGTCTATGTAGTTCCTCGATACCGTAACCTCTGCGGACAAAGGCGGCATCTGTTCGAGCTTGGACAGCTCCTTGAGCGCTTTTTTCTCCACGTCCGGCGGCATCCCGGCGGTTTTTATCTTTTTGCGAAGCTCGCCGAATTCCGCGCGGTCGTCGTCGGGCGATTTGCCAAGCTCTTTCTGGATGGCCTTCATCTGCTCGGTGAGATAGTAGTCTTTCTGCGACTTCTCTATCTGTTTCTTGACCCGGTTGCGAACCCTGCGGTCTATCTGCGCGGTCTCTATCTCCACCTGCAGTATTTGGATGAGGCGGTCGAGCCTGTCGCGAATCCGAAACTCTTCGAGGATTTTCTGCCTGTCGTCTAGGCTCAGCAAAAGACTGCCGGCCGCGTCGGCGAACTGGCCGGGATGCTCCATCTTCAGGAAATCGTCCGCGACCTCTTTGGGCAGGCGCGAAGTGAGCTTGGCATGGCGCGAGAAAAACGAACGAGCCACTCTCAAAAGCGACTCCTCGTCCACAGTCACCTCGCCGTCCGTCTCGCAAGCCTCCACCTTCACGGACATGAATCCGTCCGCCTTCTCGTGCCGTAGTATCCGCGCCCTGGCCCGGCCCTCCACCATGGCTTTGACGGAGCCGTCCTGGAGCCTCAAAATCTGTATCACCTCGGCCACGCACCCGACGTCGAAAATGTCCGTCTCCGCCGGTTCGTTCACAGCGGCGTTCCTCTGGGCGGCCAGCATTATCATCCTGTCCGGCGAAGAGAATGCGTGGTTGAGGGCGTTTATGGATTTGACCCTGCCGACAAATAATGGCGCCCCCATGCCGGGAAACACCACGATGTCGCGGAGGGGGAGAAGCGGCAAAGCGTCACTCCAGACGGAATCCGGAATGTTTGGAAACGTAATCATGTCATCCTGTCCACAGTAGGGTAAGCCGGCGGGCCGCCAAGGCGGAACGACGCAAGCCGATCGTTCCGTCCGCCCAATATGTCAATATCGCAACATTGGCGGATTCGGGATCCGTCAACTCGCCTGTTTTTCGTCCTGTTTCTCGTAAAGCAGAAGAGGGCTTTCCCTTCTTACGATTACCTCTTCGTTGATGATGCACTCGGTCACGCCGGTCATCCCGGGAAGCTCGTACATCGAGTCGAGCATTATCTCTTCGAGCACAGCCCGAAGGCCGCGCGCGCCGGTCTTGCGCCGTCCCGCCTCGCGGGAAATGGCCCGCACCGCGCCGTCCGTAAACTTGAGTTTGACCCCTTCGAGTTCCATGAACTTCTGGAACTGCTTTATGATGGAATTCTTGGGTTCCATCAACACGCGCACCAGAGAGTCCTCGTCAAGCTCGTCGAGCGTGGCGAGCACCGGAATCCTGCCGATAAACTCCGGTATGAGGCCGAACTTGAGCAGGTCTTCCGGTTGCACCTGTTTGAGCAGGTCGTCTATGGAAGTGTCCCGCTTGTCCTTTAACTTCGCGCCGAAACCCATCACCTTCCTGCCGATCCTCTGCTCCACGATCTTCTCCAGCCCGACGAACGCGCCGCCGCAGACGAAGAGTATGTTGCTGGTGTCCACCTGCAGAAACTCCTGATGGGGGTGTTTCCTGCCGCCCTGCGGAGGCACGGAGGCTATCGTCCCCTCGATGATCTTTAACAGGGCCTGCTGGACCCCTTCGCCGGATACGTCGCGGGTGATTGAGGGGTTTTCGGACTTGCGGGATATTTTGTCTATCTCGTCCACATAGATGATGCCGCGCTCCACCTTGTCAATGTCGAAATCCGCCACCTGGCAAAGCCGCAGGATTATGTTCTCCACGTCTTCGCCCACATAACCGGCCTCGGTGAGGGTGGTGGCGTCCACGATGGTGAAGGGGACGTTGAGATACTTGGCCAGCGTCTGAGCGAGAAGCGTCTTGCCCGAACCGGACGGGCCGATGAGCATGATGTTGCTCTTCTGCAGTTCCACGCCGTCGGGCCCCACGTTGGCCTCGATCCGTTTGTAGTGGTTATAAACGGCGACGGAGAGGACTTTTTTTGCGTATTCCTGGCCGATGACATAGTCGTCGAGGAATTTCTTGATCTCGCTGGGTTTGGGAATCTGCGTGGAGACGGCGGTCTTCTCCTGATTCCACTCCTCCATTATGATTTCGTTGCACAGGTCTATGCACTCGTCGCAGATATAGACGGTGGGTCCGGCGATGAGCTTTTTCACATCGGACTGGCCCTTGCCGCAAAACGAACAGCGAAGTGTGCCTTCCTGTCTCATTTTTACCATCAGCCGCTCCTTCCAGTTAGTTCCAATTCACCCGACGGTCCGGGCGGATGTCGTTATGCCTGTCCGCTATCCGGTTTTTTCTTCAGGTCGGGCCTGGAGGTTATAACCTCGTCCACTATACCGTATTCCTTGGCCTCGCCCCCGGACATGAAATAATCCCGGTCGGAATCCTGCCTGACCTGTTCCTTGGATTTGCCGGTGTGTTTGGACATTATCTCCTCAAGCCGGTCGCGAAGTTTCCTTATCTCGCGGGACTGTATCTCGATATCGGTCTGTTGGCCTGAAAAGCCGCCGGATGGCTGGTGGATCATTATCCTGCTGTTGGGCAGGGCGTAACGCTTGCCATGGGTACCGGCCGCGAGCAGTAGTGAACCCATAGAGGCCGCCTGACCGATGCAGATGGTCTGTATGTCCGGTTTGACGTACTGCATGGTGTCGTATATGGCAAGGCCAGCCGTGACCATCCCGCCAGGGCTGTTTATGTAAAGGTATATATCCTGCGACGGGTCGTCGGCCTCCAGAAAAAGAAGCTGGGCGACGACGAGGTTGGCCACATAATCGTCTATCGCGGTGCCCAGGAATATTATGCGGTCCTTGAGAAGCCTGCTGTAAATGTCGTAAGAGCGCTCGCCCCGGTTGGTCTGCTCGACAACTATCGGCACTAGCATTTGCGACCTCGCCTCCATACCGTATTTTTCGACTTCTCTCATCAATCCACCCATTCCTCGTTAATCTTAACCTTGCCCATGATGTGCGCGTACACCTTTTCCATATACGCGTGGTTGAGCAGGCCGTTCATGCCGTCTGAATTGGCTATCTGCCGTTTTGTCTCTTCTACGGTCTGGTTCATGCCTCTGGCTATTTTCGCAAGCTCCAGCTCCAGGTCCTCGTTCTCCACCCGCACTCCGTCGGCGCGGCCCAGCGAGTCGAGTATGACTTCCTCTTTTATGGCCCTCTCGGCCTGTTTAAGCTTTGTCTCGTTGCGTTCGGCGCGGGTCTCCTCGATTTCCTCTTTGGAAAATCCCTGGTTCTCCATGTTGCGCTCGGCGTTCTTGATCATGGACTTCGCGCTTCTGTCCATAAGCCTCGGAGGAATCTCGAACGGGTTGTCCTCTATAAGCCTGGTCAAAAGATCCTCGCGCAGGACGCTCTCGGCTGTCCCGCCGTTCCTCTTTTCGATCATGGCCCTCATATCGGCCTTCAACTCGGAGATGGTGTCGAACTCCGACACCTCTTTTGCGAACTGGTCGTCGGCCTCCGGGAGTATCTTTCGTTTGATCTCGTTGACGGCGACCTTAAACGTAACCTGCGCCCCGGCAAGCTCCGGGTCCGGGAAGTCCTTGGGCAGAGCCGCCTCGTACTGCTTATTCTCTCCCTTTTTCATCCCGAGGATGCCGTTGTAAAACCCTTCCATCATGCTCTTCTGCGTGACGAAGACCTGCCGGTTGGCGCCGTTGAAATGGGACACCAGCGTCCCGTCCTTTTCGGCGGAGTAGTCTATGATGGCGTAGTCGCCCTCTTGCACGCCACGCCCGTCCACAGGCTCCATCCGGGCGTTCTGTTCCCTGTATCGGTCAATGACGGTGTTCACATCCTCGTCAGTGACCTTTTTGATCTTTTTAACGAGGGTGATCGCCGAGATGTCCTTCGGCTCGACCTGCGGCAAAAGCTCCACCGTCACCGCGAACGAGAATGCGGAACCCTCTTCCGTGCGGATGTCTTCAAACATCGGCTCGCCGATTATTGAAAGCTTTGCGCCCTCGATGGCCTCTTTATACGCCTTCTCGATGACCCTCTGGCCGGTTTCGCCTTTGATGGCGTTGGCGTACATTTTCTCTATTATCTTCCGTGGCGCCCGCCCCTTGCGGTAGCCCTGCACTTGCGCTTCTTTTGTGTATTCCGCGATTACGGCGGACTTTTCCTCGCTCACTTTTTCAACGGGCACTTCAACTTTGATCCGTTTGACCCAAGGTTGCACGTCAGCCATCTCTATCTTCAAACCGCTCAATCCCTCCATGCTTTGCATAACAACACAACGTGTTCGCTGACGGAACACGCCAATGAAAACCGTATTTGGTGCGAAAGGGGGGACTCGAACCCCCACGGTTACCCACTGGATCCTAAGTCCAGCGCGTCTGCCAGTTCCGCCACTTTCGCGCAAAAAAAGCCGCGGCCAGCCAGCCCGCCGAAAAAACAGCCGATTGCGCAGGCCGAACCGTCTGTAAATTGTAACACGATATGCCCGCCGTCCAAAAATACGATTGGGCGGCCACGCCGAAGCTTGTATTTGCAGGTTCTCCTGTTACTCTCCAATTTCCATTACAATATGACCTGCGCTTCATCCGCCCGTAAAAACCGGCGGAGGCTATTACTTGAAACACGGAGACCTGAGATGAAGAAAATGGTGATGAGGTTCACCCCGTCGGAGAGGTGGTTCCATAACGCCGTAATGTTCTCGTTCGTGTTCCTGCTGGTGACGGGGATGGCGATGATATTCCATAACCTGCTTGGGATGCGAAACGAGTCGCGGGACTTCATTTCCCTCTCCCACAAGGTGATGGCGGTATTTTTCATCGTAGCTCCGCTGACCGCGTTCATCCTCGGCGACAGGAAAATCTGGAGGGAGAACATCAGGCTGGCCACGACATGGGATCGCCACGACTTCGACTGGCTGATGAAAAAACCGCTGACCAACATCA
>JADGAO010000094.1:8883-11459 GCA_015231995.1 Nitrospinota bacterium
AACATGGGATCGCCACGACTTCGACTGGCTGATGAAAAAACCGCTGACCAACATCATAAAGGGCGTGGATTTGCCCCCGGAGGAGAAGTTCAACCCCGGCCAGAAGGTCTGGATGACGCTCGCTTTCAGCGGCTCCGTCCTGTTAGCGCTCAGCGGGATAGTTATATGGATAAGCGAGTCGGCGATACTTTTCCTTTTCATACACACGTCGCTGACCTTTGTCGTCGGCATGGCGCTCTCCGGCCACATCTTCATGGCTCTCGTAAACAAGGATACCAGGGAGGGGATAGGCTCCATCATTGACGGGGAGGTTGACGCGGAATGGGCCAAGCATCATCATCCTCTGTGGATGGAGCGTATGGCCAAGGAGCGTGTGCTTGATAAAATGGCCGGCAGAGACAACGGGAAAACGGACAACAGGGGCGAAGGCGCTTAGCGTGGCCCGGACAGTTCAAAGCATAAGGAACCTTTGAAAATATGAAGTGGCTGGAGACGGCGTTCGAGTGGTGTTTGTGGAACAGCAGGTTCGTGGTTCTGCTTGCGGTGGTGTCGAGCATGGCGGCCTGTTTCGCAATATTTTACATGGCGACGGTGGATGTGGTCTATCTGGTGGGGCATATCCTTCATTACGCCGACCCGTCAATGGCCCCGGAGACGCGGCAGAAACTTCACGACGAGACCATATCCCACATCGTAATCGTTATGGACGGATACCTGCTGGCCACTGTGATGCTCATTTTTTCGCTGGGGCTTTACGAGCTTTTCATAAGCGACATAGATCAGGCGCGCTCAAGCAAATCTTCTAGCAAAATATTGCTCATAGAAAACCTGGACGATCTCAAGGCCAGGCTCGCCAAGGTCATCCTGATGATCCTCGTGGTGACTTTGTTCGAGAACGCCCTGAAGGTGAAAATAGCGGCTCCTATTGATCTTCTCTATTTCGGCGCGGCGGTGGCGCTCATCGGGCTTGCGCTGTATCTGACCCACGCTTCGGAAGAGAGGCGGGACAAGGGAAACGGGCCGTCATCCCACGGGGATTGAGCGCTGGCGAATAAAAGGCGCGGCGGACGGCGCGGCTACAATGTATTCGCTCCCATTGCGCGAAGGGCGCTTATGCGGGCTTCGGTCGGCGGATGGGTGGAGAATAGCGCGCTGGATTTCATCGAAAAGCTTTTAAGCGGGTTCACTATATACAGCGGCGCGGTGGCGCGGTTGGCCCCTTCCAACGGTTCGGGATCGTTCGCTATTTTCTCCAATGCGGAGGCCAGCCCTTCCGGGTTTCGCGTAAGTTCCACTGCTCCGGCGTCTGCCAGAAATTCCCTCTGACGCGATATGGCCATCTGCAACAACCGGGCGCTCAACGGAGCCAGTAACGCCAGTAGCGTTGCCAGCGCCAGTAGCGGCAGATTGCTCATTCCGGTTCGGCCCCTGCCGAATCCGCGGAGGAAACCGTCGGCGATAAGCGCAGTGGCCCCCACCAAAGCCACCGCCAGCGTCGCATAGCGTATATCCAGATGCCGTATATGGCTCATCTCGTGAGCTATAACGCCCTGCAACTCCTCCCGGTTCAGTTTGGACATCAGCCCCGTCGTAACCGCCACGGCGGAATTCTCCGGGCCGCGTCCTGTGGCGAACGCGTTGGGAGCGGGCGATTCGATGATATAGACTTTTGGCATGGGCAGGCCGCCTGCGATCTTCATCTCCTCGATGACGTTATACAGTTGGGGCGCATCGTCATGGTCAACCTGCCGCGCCCCGCTCATGGACATTATCAACGGCCCTGCGCCAAACCAGCCGAACCCGCCGAACGCCAAAGCCGTCGCAAAGGCGATCGCCGCGCCTGATTCAACCGAGCCGTAGGTAAGCCCTATGGCCGCCCCCAGCAGGCACAGCAAAGCGAAAAGCCCCGTCATCAACATGAACGACTTGCGCCGGTTGGACTCCTGCTGGGAATAGAAAGAGCGTCGCGCCTCCTGTTTCTTAGCTATTTTCCGGGCTTTGGGGGCCTCTATCCGCAATACGGTTTTGCAAAGGTTGCATATGACCGCCGTCGGCCGGTTTTCATAGCCGCATTTGGGGCAGGGGACTTTATCGCTCAACGCAGGCTCACCTTGACGGGTTTGCGTTCTTCGTCGTTTTCGGTCGCGAAGAAATCTTCCTGCTTGAAGTTGAACATCCCGGCGATAATGTTGGAGGGGAAAACCTCTGTCTTCACATTCAGCGACATCACCGAATCGTTGTAGAACTGCCGGGAGAAGGATATTTTGTTCTCCGTCGAGACAAGCTCCTCCTGCAGTTGGATGGCGTTCTGGTTGGATTTGAGGTCGGGATAATTTTCCGACAGCGCGAACAGGCTTTTCAACGTTTCGGTCAACATTCCTTCCTTGACAGCTTTGTCCCCGACGGATGTGGCGTTCATCGCTTCGGCCCTGGCCCTGATGACTTTTTGCAACGTCTCCTGCTCATAACTCATGTAGCCTTTGACGATCTCCACAAGGTTGGGTATCAGGTCGTACCGGCGTTTCAACTGCACATCTATCTGGCTCCAGGCGTTTTTAACCTGCGCCCGCAGACGT
>JADGAO010000095.1 GCA_015231995.1 Nitrospinota bacterium
AACCATATCCCGCGTCCAACTTAAAGCAGGTTTCGACATAGAATTTCATGTTTTTTCCAGCTCTTCACTTGACGCCCCTGATTTGCCCAGTTTCGCCGCGCATGTCCGGTGGCACTGGGCGGCGGTGGATATCGGGCGATGATTTTTCCGTGGAGCCATGACACTCGATGATTAAAGCCGTCAACGCTGTCCAGATGCGCGAGATGGACCGCCGCGCCATTGACGAAATGGGCATACCAGGCCTCGTCCTGATGGAAAACGCCGGGATTGCCGTGGTCAAAACCATCCGCGAAAAAATCCCGGAACTGCGCGGCTCCCGCGTCAACGTCTTCGCTGGCAAAGGAAATAACGGCGGGGATGGGTTTGTCGTCGCCCGTCACCTGATGAACGCCGGAGCGGATGTCACCGTATTCCTTCTGGCTGAAAAGGCGCAGGTCAAAGGCGACGCAAAGGCGAACCTCGACGCTTTTATCGCGATGGGCGGGAAGGTAAAAGAATTTCTTATCGAACGCCACATAAAAAATTTCAAGCTCAAATTCACTCACACAACCGTGGTTGTGGACGCGCTTTTAGGGACGGGCGGCAAGTCCGCCCCCAAGGGGTTCTACGGCAGAGTCATCGAGGTGATGAACGGGATGGGCAGGCTTAAGGTGGCTGTGGACATCCCATCCGGCGTTTCGTCCTACAGCGGAATCGTTCCCGGAGTCTGTTTCAAGGCCGATGTCACCGTGACATTCGGCGCGCCAAAAGTGGGAATGCTGATCCATCCGGCGCGTTCGTACATTGGGGAGCTAATCGTTGCGGACATATCAATACCCGCCAGGGTGTTGACCGAGTCGCCATGCGTGGCGCAAGTCCCGGAGGCGCGCGATATACGGGCGATGCTCCCAAAACGCCCGGCGGACGCGCACAAGGGAATCTTCGGTCATCTCCTTTTGGCGTGTGGCTCCACAGGGATGGGCGGCGCTGGGGCGTTGGCGGCGTTGTCCGCATTGCGGGCCGGAACGGGGCTTGTAACGTTGTCTGCCCCATCGGGCGTGGCTTCGGCTTACGAGACAGGGGCGATGGAGGCAATCGGCCTTCCGCTCCCGCAAACCGCAGGTGGAGGAATTGCCGAAGAAGCGTTCGACAAGTTCATGTCGGCGGTCGAGGGAAAAAGCGCGGTTCTCATCGGGCCGGGACTGGGGCAGGACCCCTCCACCGGCCGGTTCGTCCGCAAGGTGGTGCCCCAGATCGGAAAACCGCTCGTGCTGGACGCCGACGGGTTGAACCTGATAAACGACGACGCAGACGTTTTGAGAAACCGTAAGGCTCCCACGATAATCACGCCACACCCCGGCGAGATGGCGCGGCTGGTGAAAAAGACATCGGCGCAGGTTCAGTCCGACAGGCTCGGCGAGGCGTTGGCGTTGGCGCGTGAAACCGGCGCGGTGGTCGTATTGAAAGGCGCGGGCACAATCATCGCGCTTGCGGATGGAAGAGCTTTCATCAACCCCACGGGCAATAGCGGACTTGCCAGCGGCGGGACAGGTGATACGCTGGCCGGACTGATTGGCGGGTTCCTCGCGCAGGGAGCGTCGCCGGAAAACGCGGCGATTGCTGGGGTTTACATTCATGGTCTGACAGCGGACATTTACGCGGGCAAACATGGCGATCCCCGGAGCCTTATCGCCTCCGATATTCTGGGACTTTTACCGGAAGCGATAGGACGGTTGTAATATTCCCGCCGTTTGGCATATCATTAATAAAGGGAGCGATCCAAGGGTAATAGCCGGTTTATCCGGTTGAAGGACGCCACGCCGATTCTGGTTTCTCTGGCCTGTTGACACCGCAAGGACACACTGGAAATTATGGCTCAAACCAATATCCTGCTCGAAACTGGCACTAACGAATTCGAGATAGTCGAATTTTACGTCGGCTCCCAGAGCTACGGCGTAAACGTGGCCAAGGTGCGCGAGATAATTCAGTACAACCAGCGTTTCGTAACGCCTGTCCCGGAAAATCACCCCGCCGTTATCGGCCTTTACACGCTTCGCGGGGAGACTTTCCCGCTCATAAACCTTAGCTCCACGTTAAAAACCCAGTCGGACGAATCGTCCACGCGCAGGGTCATCATGGTTTGCGAGTTCAACACGCTGGTCAACGGGTTCCTGGTGGATGGCGTGCGGCAGATACACCGCCGGTCGTGGGAGGATGTAAAGCCTGTCGGCGGCCTCGTAGCTCAGGGCAAGTCCACAATAACAAGCACGGTGCAGATAGACGACCTGCAGATGCTGATACTGGACCTGGAATCCATAATTGCGGACATATATCCCCCCTCCAGCATGACGCCGGAAGAAAACGTCCACTCGCATATGGTCGAGAAACGCGAGGGCGTAAAACTTGTGTTCGCGGAAGACTCCTCCATAATCCGCGACGCAGTGACGAATATATTAAAAAAGGCGGGGTACATCCACACGACAGCGGTCAAGGACGGCAAAGAGGCCTACGACCTGATCGTGGATATGAAGGCAAGGGCCGACCGCAACAGGACCACCATCAAGGAATACCTTACCGGGGTAGTCACGGATATCGAGATGCCGAGGATGGACGGACTGACGCTGTGCAAAAAAGTGAAGGTGGAGATGGGGCTGTCCATACCGGTGATTGTGTTTTCATCCATGATAAACGAACAGATGGCCGTCAAATGCCGGGAAGTGGGCGCGGACGCGTTTACCACCAAACCCAGATCCACCGAACTGGTGGAGCTTATCGACAGGCATTTCCTGCCTGCGGGCGCTTAAGCTCAAGCTTACCGCCCCAGATTCCATTTCAGCTTCAATCCAATGACAATACCTTTCACCGCATTCATCGGCGGGGTGAGGATCAATTCACCTGCGGTGATGGCCCCGATTGCCGGTATTACTGACCGTCCGTTCCGCAGGCTCGTTATGGAGCATGGGGCGGGGCTTTGCGTCACCGAGCTATTGAGCGCAAATGCGATTGTGCGCGATTCCAAAAAAACTTTCGAAATGTTCCCGGCCCCCGGCGAGCCTGGGCCTGTGGCCGTTCAGGTGTTCGGGGCGGAGGCGGGCGTGATGCGGGACGCATGTTCCATAGTCGAAGAACGCGCCCCGTGCGACATCATTGACCTCAACTTCGGTTGCCCAGTTAAAAAAGTGGCCAAAACCGGAGCCGGCGCGGCGATGCTAAAAGACGTGGGCAACGCGGCGAAGGTTGTGGAGGCTGTGGTTGGCGCGGTCAAAAAACCGGTCACGGTAAAAATACGAATCGGGTGGGATTTTAACTCCGTCAACGCCGTTGACATGACTATGGCCGCAGAAGAGGCCGGAGTGGCCGCAGTGATAATCCACGGCAGGACGGCCTCGCAAGGCTATTCTGGCAAGGCCGATTGGGACATCATCGCAAAAGCGGCGCAGGCCGTAAAAATACCCGTCATCGGCAATGGCGATATCGTCACCCCGGAGATGGCCCTGTCGCGTTTAAAAGAGAGCGGTTGCGCGATGGTGATGATCGGACGGGGCGCATTGGGCAAGCCGTGGATATTCCGCCAGGTCAACGAGATGATGAGCGCGGGGTCATACACCCATCCATCACATCAGGAGATAGGGAAATTGATACTGCGGCATCTTGAGATGATGGTGGAGTTGTACGGCCAGTCCGCTGGGATCAGGAAGATGCGCGCCCATTTCGCCTATTACATACGCGGCGTAAAAAGCGGGTCGCGACTGCGGCAGGAGTTGAACAAGGCATCGGAGCATGAGGGAGTGAAGAGGTTGATTGCGGAGTATTTTGCATAGCAGGATAAAAAAACCGGGGCGGCCTTACAGCCACCCCGGTGAGCTTTTCGCGATCAGCCGTTATGCGCGGTTGAAATTGTAATCCCAGTTCAGGTCGGCGGTCTTCTTGTGAATCCCGAACATAAGAACAGCGTTGTTGATGATCTGTTCGGATGTCATCTCCTGATCGGAGGCGCCAGCCATGTACACCCTGCTGTCGGAAGCAGAGGCTTTGTAGTTGTCGTTGAACCCGGTGTCGAACGATTTGGCCACAAGCTTCCAGGATATGACGTCGGCCCTGACGTAATTGTCCTTAAAACCTAAATCGAAATAGTTTTCAAGATTCTTCTGCGATTCAGCCGAAGCCGGAGCCGCAAAAGCAACCACTACCGCGAGAGTTACAAGAACCTTAAATACGCTCTTCATGATGATCTCCTTTTCCTCTAAACCAGCTGTCTCTTTAGCAACCTGTTGTTCGCTAAAGATGCAATGGTTGTGCCACCGATAACCACCACATGACAACAAAACATTCCTTACGCCATTATCATATTGATAAATCAGCCGTTGATACTTACCAAAAATGCGCATGGGTGGACAAAAAGCAAAAAAGCGAGCAGTTATTCGCTATTAAATTCGTACAAAGCCGGGATTTATGAGTCCAGATTTAGGACATTTACTGCAGAAAGGCGCCAATTCTGTCCCACTTGCCTAATTTTGCAGGGGAATAAATTGCAGTAAGACCTAAAGGATTGTCGCAAAATACCACACAGGGGAACGAAAAATAGAATCTGCGTTTGGAAAACCGACAATTCGTTAACAAAATGAATAACTGATGCAACTTGATTGTTACAAATTTAACATTTTATTCTTTTTTCATGGTTTCATGGATTTCTCCCACTCCCTTCAGTTCCTTTGTAAGATAGATTTTCAGACGTTTCATTAACCTTTCTTCTGTCTGGCGGATAGCTTCGCGGGTAACTCCATGGATTTCGCCCAACTCCCGCAAAGTCAAAGGAACGTCTGAAAGTATCCGTTTTTCAAGCAGATCAAGCTCGACAGGCCGTAGTTCTTTCTTAAATACGCCAATAGCCGATTGGAACTTTTTCATTATCTGGAGATGCGACAGGTCGTCGGCCATGTCATTGGCCCCGCTGGAAATCATTTCCACCAGCTCCCGTCCATCCTCATCTCCCACCGGCTGGTTGATGGATGTGTCCATAGCCCCCAGGCTCTGCTGGATATCTATTACATCCTGCTCGCTTGCGCCGAATTTTTCGGCCAACAGCCTGGAGTCGGTTTCCATTCCACCTTCTTCTAGCCTGGATTGGATTTCCTTCAGGTTGTACAGCAGTTTTCGTTTAGCGTTCGTTGTGCCCACGCGAACCAGTCGCCAGTTGTCCAGAAGGTACTTGAGCATGTATGCCCGTATCCAGTACGAAGCGTAGGTGGAGAGACGCACGCCCTTGAACGGATCGAATTTCTGTACGGCGCGGAGCAATCCGTAGTTTCCCTCCTGTATCAGGTCGAGCATGTTCTGGAACTGGGTGCGGAACTCGTAGGCGATTTTCACGACAAGCATAAGGTTGGAGGTGACCAGCTTATAGGCCGCGTCCCTGTCGCCTGTTTGACGGAACCGTTTGGCCAGTTCCATTTCCTCCTCATGCGATAAAGAAGGCGTTGATCTGATCTTGCTGATGTAGAGATGAAACGGATCTGTTGGAACCAGAGATTCATGGCCTTCCCCTCTCCGCCACACAGCGGAAGATTGGGAGAAAACCTCCTGCTCCAGCCCTTCATCGTTTTCATCTGGAATGATGGAATCGTCTATATCCGCGTTCATCCGGTTATTTTATCATGGAGAGGGGCGTCAAACTTCCTTGCCCATCTCAAGGAAAAAAAGTCGCGTTCGTCAAAAAACAGTCGCTCACTCCAAAAGATAATCAGCATACAATCAACAAGATATACATTTAAGAGATTTACGCTTTCATGGCGCTGGTATTGCTATAACGATGGTAAGGAAAGAAACTGGAGAGTGATAATGGGTCTGATAAACGACATCCTCTATACGAACAGGGTTGGCAACCTTGCCGTCAAGTCGCTGGATTTCCAGGCGCAGAGGATGCTAATGATCAATAGCAATATAGCCAACGCAGAGACGCCCGGTTATAAAGCCGTGGATATGGCTCCGTTCGAGAGCAAACTCAAAGAGGCCATGCGTCCCCTCGCGCCATTGGTGAGAACCGACTCCCGCCACCTGCAAGGCCCGACAGATAGTCTGGATACGGTTATGCCGGAGGCGGTGGTCTCCGACGAGCCGGGCAGGATTGACGGCAACAACGTCAACCTCGACAAGGAAATGATAAACATGACCCAGACATCCACCATGTACCAGGCTGTGATAACCGCCCGTGGCAAACGTGGGCAGATAATAAACGAAGTCATAGATCAGATGCGTTAAGGGAGGTTATTGAGCAATGTCGGAGATGAAAATATTCGGAGCGTCGGAGCCGTTGGCGTCTGCGTTCAAGCTTCCCAAAAAGGCGGACGCACCCGAAGGCAAATCGTTTATGGACACATTGTCCGAGTCTCTAAAAGAAGTCAACGCGATGCAGGTGGACGCAGACAAGGCCATCGAAAACCTTGTCACCGGCAAGTCCAAGAATCTGCACGAAACGATGATAACCATGAGCAAGGCCGAAGTGGCGATGAAACTCACCCTGCAAGTGCGTAACAAGGTGATAGAGGCTTATAAAGAAGTCATGAGCATGGGCGCATGATTTGCCGCGTTAGCCTAAATTCCGAAGTTGAGGCGAGATCCTTCGCTATCGCTCAGAATGGCAACTACTTGTTTGTCATTCCGAATGGAGCTAACGCGCAGTGAAGAATCTCGGAGAAAAATAAACGAATCGCTATTAACTCCATTCCCACTTCGGGATTAGGGATAAGCTCTTGTCATTCCAGGCCCTTCGCCCAGATCAGGGTACCCCCCCAAAAAAAAAAGCAATTCCGCCCCAACGCCAGTTTCCAGGGTAGTAACGTTTTATTCCTTGCGGGTGGCTTGACACTCATTCAAAGGAGCATCATATTAATAGTAAGCGAAGAGCGGGAAATGCCATGAAAGATGACTCTCCACACAAAGACTCCGGGAGCGTCCTAGCCAAGGACAGCCAGTCCTTGAAAAAGACACCGGGGAAGAACCTCAACAAAAAGCCCAATCCGGACGCAGTCGCCGTCCAGGAAGAACCAGCGGATCCATTGCGTAAACAGGCGGAAGCAACGCTCCGGTCGAAAAAGCCCCATTACGCAGAGTCCTGGCTACCGCCACAGGCGCGGGAACTGCTCAACGAACTGCGAGTGTACCAGATCGAGCTGGAGATGCAGAACAAGGAGCTACTCGAAACACAGGAGCGTCTGGAAACCGCCAAAGCCAAGTATTTCGACTTCTACAACCTTGCCCCGGTCGGATATTTCACTCTCAGCGGGCAGGGTGTGATATTGGAAGCCAACTCCATGTCCCACTATTTATGTGGCGTGGCGAGGGACCTCCCGCTCAACACACCGTTCACCCGGTTTATTTTCCGCGAGGATCAGGATATCTACTACCTGTTCCATAAGAAACTTCTGGAAACAGGCATGCCCCAGACGTGCGAGCTGAGGATGGCGCGGCAGGACGGCGGCCTGTTCTGGGCTGGCATAGAGGCGACTGTCGCCACGGACGCTGAAATACGAGATCAGGAAATCCACATCGTTATTATCGATATTACCGAGCGCAAACTGCTGGAGGATGTGACCCGGAGAAGCGAGGAGCGCTTCCACGCCCTTTTTGACAACACAACCAACGCCATCATTCTCTTTGACGCCGAGACGTTGCGGTTTGAAGAAGCCAACCCTGCCGCCTTGAAACTTTATGGATACACGAAGGAAGAGTTTTTGACCATGACCCCGCAGGACACTTCGGCGGAGAAAGAAAAAACGGACGCCGCAGTAGCATCCTTCGCGACTGGACAACCCTGGCATGTGCCGTTGCGTTACCACAGGAAGAAGGACGGGACGGTCTTCCCGGTGATGATACATACGGGCGGGTATGAATATGAGGGTCGCAAAAAGATCATAGGCGCCATAACCGACCTTACCGCGCAAAAGAAGGCCGAGGAAAGCCTCCGGCGGAGCGAGGAACAGTTGCGCGCCATTTTCGAGCAGGCCGGGGTGGGCGTGGCTATTGTGGAAAGCGCGACCGGCAGGTTCCTGCGCGTAAACCGGAAATACGCGGATATCGTCGGCCTTAGCGCAGAGGAATTGCTCATCTCATCGTTCGATAAAATCACACACCCGGACGACGTGCAGATTGACTGGGCGGACATGGAAAAGCTCAAGAACGGGCTTATTTCCGAATATACGATGGACAAACGGTACATCCACAAAAACGGCTCCATCGTGTGGGTTTCCCTGGCCGTATCGCCCCTGTGGCACGAAGGCAGGGAACTGAAACAACACATAGCGATAGTCCGCGACATCACCGAACGCAAACAGGCGGAGACGTCAATTATCGAGAAGCAAAACCAACTGAGCGCCACGCTCAACGCCATCCCGGATTTGATGTTCGAGGTTGGGATAGACGGGCGCTTCTATGACTACCGCTCCGCGAGCGACGAACGGCTGGCCGCGCCGCCCGAAGCGTTCCTTGGCAAATTGCTCTCCGAAATACTCCCGCCACCTGCGGTGGATACGATCATGTCGGCATTGCGCGAGGCTCGCGATAAAGGTCGCTCGACCGGCAAGCAGTTAGAACTGGAGCTTCCCCAAGGCCGGTTCTGGTATGAGCTTTCGGTTGCCCAGAAAACCGTCGCCTCCGGGCAGGAGCCTCGTTTCATCGTGCTGTCGCGCGACGTCACCGAACGCAAATTGGCGGAAGAAGAGCTGAAACAGAGAACCGTTGAACTCGATGAGCGCATCAAGGAGCTTAATTGCCTCTATGGAATATCGAAGATTATCGCGCAGTGTGGCAAACCCATATATGAGATATTCGAGGAGGTGGTCCGCCTTATTCCACGGGGTTGGATCTACCCCGAAATAACTTGCGCCAGGATCATTTTCGATGGACAGGAATTCAAGACGGAGAACTTCAGGCAAACACAGTGGCGGCTTTCAAGCGATATCTCAGTTTCCGGAAAGGTCGTAGGGAAGGTAGAGGTTTGCTACCTTGAGGAAAAGCCGACGCTCGATGAAGGCCCGTTTCTGAAAGAAGAGCGAGCCCTGATAGATCAACTGAGCAGGAAGTTTGGGATCATGCTTGAGCGCAAACAGGTGGAAGAAGAGCTTATCCATACCCGAAACAACCTCGAACAGGCGCAACGCATCGCCCACCTGGGCAACTGGGAGGTGACATTCCCCGAAGACAAAGTCACATGGTCCGACGAGGCGTTCCGCATATATGGCATGGAGCCGGGAAGCATTGTTCCCGACCTTGAAAAGATTATGAGTCTTGTGTATCCCGAAGACAGGGAAAGGGTACGCTCCGGTATAAACGAAGCGTTGCAGGGGCAGGATGGCTACTCCGACGAGTTCCGCATTGTTCGCGCCAACGGCGACATCCGCATCATCCGTAGCCGGGCGGAAATTGAGCGCGGCGCCGATGGGGCGCTGGCGCGGATGCTTGGCACAGTGCGCGACGTCACCGAACGCAGACGGGAGGAGCAAGCTCTTAGGGAGAGCGAGGCCAGATACCGCAAGCTGTTCGACAACGCCAACGATTATATATTCACGCTGGATATCCAGGGCAGGTTCATCTCCTTAAACCAGGCATGCACTGATTTGACAGGCTATACAGCGGAGGAGATCGTAGGTGCGCCCATAAGCAAGATTGTGGCGCCGGAATATCTGGGGGTAGCGCAGGAGAACCTCCTGAAGAAAATGAAGGGGGAAGCCACGAAGTCCAGGTACGAACTGGACATAATCGCCAAAGACGGGCGCCGCATACAGATGGAGTTGAGCACGAGCGCCATCTACGCCAAGGGCGCGCCAGCCGGTGTGTTGGGGATAGCGCGCAACGTGACGGAACGCAACCAGGCGCAGGAGGCGCTACGCCTCGCAAAAGAAAAGGCCGAAGCGGCAACGAAGCTAAAAGACCAGTTCGTCTCGCTGGTGGCGCATGACCTGCGGTCGCCCTTCGCCGCCATGATGGGCCTGCTCAAGATTTACGCGGAACGCCAGTCCCCTGTTAATGGCGAAGAGGATAAAAAAATATTGGACAGGGTGTTCAATAGCGGCGACAGGATGATCCATATGATAGAGCAGTTGCTAAAAATCAGCAGGTTGCAAAGCGGCAAGATCACGCCGCAACCACGGTTCTTCAAAGGGTACATGTCCGCCGCCGTCACGATAGGGTCGCTTGTCCATAACGCCACGCAAAAGGGGATCGTGATAGTAAACGAGCTTCCCGTGAACATGCGGCTTTACGCCGACCCGTCGCTTTTTGACGAGGTTCTGATGAACCTTTTATCCAACGCGATCAAGTTTTGCTCCAGAGGGGATACAATCACAATTTTTGCGCCGCCCAAGTTGCCGAGCGCGATAGCCGTCCGGGACACCGGCAAGGGCATTGATGGAAATAAGATATCAAACCTTTTCAGGCATGATGTTGCAACAAGCACGCCTGGCACGGCTGGGGAGCTTGGGACTGGACTTGGACTACCTTTCAGCCATGACATCATGAAAGCCCACGGCGGGGAGCTTACAGTGGAATCGGAGCATGGCAAGGGAAGCGTGTTTTGCGCAAAACTCCCTTATGTAAAGCCCATCGCGCTGGTCGTGGACGATGAGCCCATGTCGCAAACTCTGGCGAGAATACTCCTAGAAAAGATAGATATTGCAGTCGTCGAAGCTTTGAGTGGAGAGGAGGCTCTTTCCGCCATAAGGGAAAGGCGCCCGCATATCATCATCACCGACATAATGATGCCCGGAATGGATGGGTTTGAACTGTTGAACAGCCTCAAGCACGACGTCTCCAACAGGGACATACCCGTGATAGTGGTGACAGCCGTTGACATTGAGACACGCGAGAGGGCCCTGCGGAACGGCGCGGATGATTTTGTGCGCAAGCCGATAGAGGAGGAGGATTTCATTCCGAGGGTGAGGCGGTTCGTGGGATGAAGGAACATGCCCGAGGTTGTGTGGCCTGCGATTGGCCCCCGGGGGGTGGGGGCGCCAGCAAGGAACGGCGCGGGAGCGCCGTCACTCCACCAGGCGGCGCAACCTTGCGGGAACCAACTCAAATAAACTTCAGCCCGGAGTGGGAATAGGTGCTGGCGGCTTTATGGCTCCAGGCGACCATGGCTTTCCGGCCATACATGGTCATTCCTTCCAGATCCACCGTCACTTCGGAGTTGGATGGTATAGGCCGTCCAAGGTAAAAAACTTTTAACCCGCCGTTGGAGACATCAACGGTGACAA
>JADGAO010000096.1:0-3017 GCA_015231995.1 Nitrospinota bacterium
AAGGAAATGATCCCACCGGTTTTGAAAACTGATTTGGCTGGTGGTATCGGTGACGGTTGGAATGGACGAAGTGGCCTCTCGCGCCGGTCCCGCACTGCAACAACATGATGTATTTCCCATCATAGCCTCGCTGAAATTAAAGTGGTCTAAGTTGGACTCTGTTCTTTATATAGATTCTTCACTTCGCTTCGCTCTGTTCAGAATGACAATTCATCAGATAGATTCTTCGCTTCGCTCAGAATGACAATATTGCGCTCAGAATGACATATCAACCATCCTTTCAATATCATACTAGAACTTCCTCAGCAAACCTATCACCACTCCCTGAACTGCGACGTTCCCGGCGGGAATCACTATCGGCTCCATGCTGGAGTTGGCCGGTTGGAGCCTGACGTTGCCGTTTTCGCGGTAATACTTTTTTAACGTGACGCTGTCGTTGTT
Source organism: Nitrospinota bacterium (assembly GCA_015231995.1). GTDB lineage: Bacteria > Nitrospinota_A > UBA7883 > UBA7883 > JACRLM01 > JADGAO01. The sequence goes on from JADGAO010000096.1 coordinate 442, forward strand.
AACCAGGGCCACAACCGTCTCGCCGTTGTTGGCGCTGTTCCGCTCGTCAACGATGACAAAATCACCATCGCAGATTTGGTCTTCGATCATGGAGTCCCCTTTGACCTTCAACACATATGTGCGCCGTCTGCCAAGCATATCTTCGGGGATGGATATCGTCTCCTCCGCCGGGTAAGTTTCGATAGGCGACCCTGCGGCGATCAAGCCCATTAATGGAACTTCCACGGAACGTCTGACTCCAAGCTCCGATTCTGGCAGTTCGATAGCGCGACTCAGGTTTTTCTGGCGGTTGATAAGCCCTTTGCTTTCCAGATTAACAAGGTGCTTATGAACGGTGGCTGGGGAAGAGAGATCGAAATGCTCCCCTATTTCCACAATGCTGGGGGCGTAACCGTTTTTTGCCATAAATGAGACGATGAAATCGTAAATTCGCTTTTGCATCTTCGTAAGAATCATGTTCACTCTCCTTCCTGTAAAGCAGAATAAGCGAACGTACGGCGAAAGTCAAGAGTATTTTTCGAAAAATATTCGCTTTTCAGTTACCCTCTTGATCCCAGATTTTCCATTAGGGCTGGTTTCTGATGGAAACCATTAGGATAAGCAATTGATGGGGCTGTCGCCAAATGGTAAAACAGAAGCGACCAACGCTGTTCGAGGTGTTCTTGTACATTGCAGGGCGAAGCGAAGGCTCCATCCTTTTCCCTGCTCCTCGCAATGACAAATTGCGGCGCCTTTGTTGGGGCTGTGCCGGTATCGGCGGCAGAGGGTAGAGATTGTCAGTGATTTTGCCGGTACGCTGAGGCTGGACAAAAAAACAGGGACGCCTTAAAAGACGTCCCTGCCGAAAAACTTCAGTTCAAGGAAACAGGATTATTTTGCGCCCTGCTTAACGATATCTTCCATGATCTTGCCGGCGATTTTGTCGCCGCTTACATGGTACTCGCCCCTGTCTATCCGCTCTTTAATGGCGGCTACCTTTTCTTTGCGGATATCGGGAGTGTTGCGGACAACCGTTCCGGCTTTCCCCACATCCTTGGCGAAACTGGAGACAGCCACGGTCTCCGCTCCTTTGGTGTCCGAAGCCTGTTGCGCCGTTTCGTTTTTCGCGCCACGCACAGAGGCGGCCTGATCCCGCTTCTTGACCTCGTCAACCTTCGCCTGCTTAAAATTAGGGTCAGAGCCAAATACCTTCATGGCTTAACACCCCCTTCCTTTCCTCAATCTACAAAATATGTTGTCTGATGAACCATTCCAGATGACTCATCCATAGTCTCTAATTAACTATCGGAACCCCAACGGGAAATCTTTAATAATTTTTTATCGCCAACTATTTGATAAATAACGCATTGGTAAATATTCTATAATCTTTCCAGTTTCTATATCCAAATCTTAGCAGTCTTCGCCTGGCTGAACTGCAATTTCCCAGCCAACCGAAATCATCTCATCCTATCCATAAGCTCTTGTTTACTCATTTCGTATTGCATTCTATCACGCCGGAACACGTTCAGCGCCTCCTGAAATTGCTCTTCCTGCACCGGATTCATCAGAAGATGATGTTCGTGTCCCAATTCTACCAAGGCTATCGCCTTATCCAAAAACGTCTGGCAATGCGGACAGATATTCCCGCAACAATATGCGACCTCGTCGAGCGGTTTGCCGATGTATTCGGCGACCTCGCGCATTACGGAATCATCGGTAAGCTTTTCGCCGGATGCTTTGCGGCGCAGGTCGCTTTCTTTTTTCAGTTCGGCTGAATGCCCTATCGCCTGATCGCGGAGTTTTTTGAAGATGTCTTCCATACGGGTAGTTTACAGGAAAAAAGTTTGTAGCGCTTCCGGGTATGAACAAAAAATTTATCCTTCCCGAGCCATATCGGCTAGCGTGCGGACAGTGCGGAAATTACGAGCGGTTCCGGGAAGTCCCAGCGCTTTTTCTATTTTGGAAAAGGCTTTTGACCGGCCGACCCCTTCAGGCGCATGAAAGTAGAACACCCTTCCCTTGAGCGTGAAACGTTCGCTGTCCTTGAGCAATTTTTCAATGACCGCCAGATCGGGCGATTTGGGGGCGGCGGCAAGGAATATGAGATGAAGCGATTTCGGATCAGATTCCGCTTCTGGGTATGGGTTGGCCTTTATCGCTTTTTCAAACTCATCGCTGGTGAACAAAAGCGCTTCCGGGGTGAATCCAAAATCCCGGTTTATCGCGGCTTTGATCTTTCCGGCCAGTTTTGAACAATCTTTATCATTCGCCTCAAAAACGGCGTTTCCTGTCTGGATATACGTTTTGATTTTGCGAAATCCAAGCCCTTCAAGCAGTGCCACAAAATCCTTCGTCGGTAATGTATTCACTCCGCTGACATTGATGGCGCGAAGCAGTGCTATGAAAGTCGTTGGCATAGAGCTATCGTACAATAAAATAGTTGCGCTTGAAGCTGTCGAATTTAAACCGTTTTATCACCCCGCCGTCTCCAGCATCAACTCCATGAAGAGGCGCACGGAGCCGAACCGCTCTCTCCATCCTTGGCCGGTGATCACGGCCTCTGCGGAAGTCTCGGACGTGAATTTGAATTTTATGCC
>JADGAO010000096.1:3115-11195 GCA_015231995.1 Nitrospinota bacterium
GATGGATTTGACTTTGTTGTGGACGAAGAAGACCTGACCTCCCCTGTCCAGCTCGCGCATTATCGCTTCGCGGATGACGGTGTCGGAGAACTTTACGATGAACGTCTGCACGGCCTGTCTGTCTGCCGGTGGAGTCTCGATGACGGACAGATCGCGTATGCCCAACATCGCCGTGTGGAGCGTGCGCGGGATGGGCGTGGCGGTGAGGGTCATCGTGTCCACCCCGGCGGAGAGGGCGCGGAGTTTTTCCTTGTGGGCCACGCCAAACCTCTGCTCCTCGTCAACTATGACAAGCCCCAGTTTGGCGAACTTCACGTCTTTCTGCAAAAGGCGGTGGGTGCCGACGACGATGTCCACCTCGCCCTTCTCCAGCGCGGCGAGTGTCTCTTTCTGCTCCTTACGGGACTTGAACCTGCTCAACGACTCCACGCGGACGGGGAAAGATTTGAACCGTTCGGCGAATGTGTTGTGATGCTGTTGGGCCAGCAGAGTCGTCGGCACGAGAACGACCACCTGTTTACCGTCGAACACGGCCTTGAACGCGGCGCGCATGGCGACTTCGGTCTTGCCATACCCCACGTCGCCGCAGACGAGCCGGTCCATAGGTTTTTTGCGTTCCATGTCTGCTGATACATCGGCGATGGCCGATAGCTGGTCTTCCGTCTCCCGGTATTCGAACAGTCCGGCGAACTCCTGATGGAAATTGCCGTCGGTGGAATAGGCGAAACCCTCGGACAGTTCGCGTGAGGCGTGAATCTTCAGCAGACGGTCGGCCATATCCATGACGGCTTTTTTCACGCGGGCGCGTGTCTTTTTCCATGTGACGCCGCCCATGCGGTCAAGGTGAGGCTTATGCTCGCCGCCGCCGCTCATGTATTTTTTGAGCAGATTCACGCTTGCGATAGGCAGGTAGAGTTTCTGCTGTTCGGCGTACTCTATCTCCAGATATTCGTCTTGCGCGTCGCCAACGGTCATCTCTTTCGAACCGATGTATCTGCCGACTCCATGCGCCTTGTGGACGACCAGGTCGCCGCGTTTCAAATCCTCCAGGCCGGGGCTGAAGACTTTGCGCGGACTTTTCTGGCGGCGTCTTATTTTTACGACTTTGCCGAATATCTCGTCATCGGTTATCAGCGCCCATTTGTCCGGCGGCAGGATGAAGCCCTCCGGGATGGAGCCGACGGCGACGAAAAGGTTCCCTTCGAACAGCGATGTCTGCGGTTCGAGAATGTGTCCAGCAAGACGGCTAATATCCTCCGGGCCGATACGGACGGAACCCATCTCCCGTTCCCTCAACATTTTGTCAATCCGCTCCGCGCCGCCGGGGGATTCCGCCGTTATCACAATCGAATAGCCGTTCGTCAGAAGTCCGGCAAGGTCTTTGACGAAATCGTCCACCCTTCCCCTGTACCGCTCCGGCGACCGGGCCGAAACAACCAGATCGCCCTCGTCTTCAGGGGTCAGCGCAAGCTCGTTAAGGCGCAGGACTGTTTTATCGCCGATAGCGGCGCTCTCAAGCTCGCTCCTGCTCATGAACAGGCTTTCCACTTCGGGAGCGATGTCTTTTCTGTTGACGGCCTCGGCCCTGTCTTCTTCCATGAGTTTGTAGAACGACTCGATATGAGCCTCCACCTGATCCGTCTCGTCGGCCATGAAGACAGTGTCGTTCGGCAGATAATCCAACAGTGTGGCGGGCTGGCGGAAAAACGCCGACATCAGCCGTTCCATCCCGGAGAAATACCCGCCATTTCTCACAGTGTCCATAATGGCGTCTGCGCGGGCTGGGGTGATGTCCATCCCGTGTATGAATCGCTCGACATCTGGAGCCAGCCGCTCGCCGGAGACATGATAGAAAACCTCGCGGAACGGCAGGATTGTGACTTGCTCAACGTGTTTGACGGAACGTTGCGTATCGGCGTTGTAGAGGCGTATGGACTCCACATCGTCGCCAATGAATTCGAACCGGGCGGGATGATCGCCGTATCCCGCGAAGACATCCACCACGCCGCCCCGGACGGCGAATTCGCCCCTGTTCTCCACCATGTCCACTCGCGTGTAACCGTGGGAGACCAGATGGCTGGAGAGAAGCTCGATATCCATGCTGTCGCCTTTGTCAACGCGCAGGATGGATTTTTTCAGCGCATCCGGTGGAAGAGTCTTGCGGGCGAGGGCTTCCACAGTTGTGACGATGATGGCGTTTGCGGGGCGTTTTAAAAGACGCGACAGGGTGTGAAGTCGTGTTCCCGACACCTCTGGATGCGGCGACATCTCCTCATACGGCAATATTTCCCACGGCGGGAAAAGGAAAAGCCGGTCGGCGCCACCGGGCATGAAGAACCTGATTATCTCGCACAGCTCTTCGGCTCCGGCGGCTTTGTCCGTAACCAGGGTTATGGGACGATCGAGCTTTTCGGAAAGCGCGGCGATGAAGAGCCCTTTGGCCGATTTGGTGAGGCCGTTGCAGGTGACAGGGCGCGCCGGGCCGCCAGTGGCCGTCAACCTTTCGAGAACTGTCCTGAGCGTGTAAAGAGAGGTCATGGGGAAAAGATATCAGTCATCGCATGTGAGAATTTACCCTCGCCCCTTGCGGGAAAGAGCATTGGCTAAGTTGGGGTTACTAAATCAAATTGATAGGTGACTCCCTTTTTTTGACCACCAATTGTATAAGTTAAGTATATAGAAAATTTCCCAAAATCTCCTTTCATGAAAAAAGGATTTTGAACCCATCCTTTACCTTTCCAAACAAGATTATCTGCCGGTATAATGACATCGGTTATTCGGGATTTCGGTGGAATTACAGTAGGAGCTTGTGTCTTCTCTTTATTTATTAACTTTATGCCGCCATGAATGATTCTTCTTGATAATCCTTTGGGGTTTATATAGGCAGATTCATCCCAATTAATCACGATGGCTTCATCTTGTTTACTTTCGATATTCAAGGAGAGGACGGGGGGGGTGTAGTCAAATGTGGCAGTAAAATCTGTCTCCTCCGTGTTCTTGACGGGGATAATGCCGTGAGAGTAATGAGCACATCCAAACAAGAACGTGGGGAAATAGCAAAACAGAACAAGTAATACTGCTTTTTTTGTAATGCTTTCCATGATACATCCTTTTAATAGGTTTCCTTTGATCCCTAGTGTCGGGTACACTTTATATTACCTAAACATTACGGTTATGTTGTTGCTCATGCTTCTGTCCACGTAGCCTAAACTTCCGGATTGAAAGTTTTCAAAATCAGGCCATCAATAACGGTATAGTGCCTGATGTTAGCAGTAAGCAACGGAATGCGATAGGAAAGCGCTGTGCTTCCGATCAATGCGTCTGCCATGGAAAGCGAATGGCTCAGAAAATGCCGTTCCACCAGTTGAACCGCCATATTGGATATAGCTTCGTTAATGGGAAGAACGGAGGCTTTCCATTTAGCCAACGTTACAGTCAACGCCGCAAGCTCGCGTTTGTCGCGCATTCCCTGAACCACTTCCATGTGAGTGACGGCGGAAATGAGGATTTTTTCAAGGCTATGCAACGCTATACCGGCTTTTGCGTTTCCACGCATATACCAGATGATGATATCGGTATCAACCAGCGTCAAAACCGGTTTTTCCTCAAGGAGCGGACATAGCCACCGACATCATCGGTTGCAGTGTTATCCTTCCACACACCGAACAACGGAAAATCTTCCGGCAATGTCCCGGAATCTTGTTCGCCAGCTTTTCCGGATAACGATCCTGTTTCCTCCACAATCGCCACAGTGAAGGTTACGTTTGGCGGGGTGTCCAGTTTCTTTGCCCAATCTGGCGGCAAATCGCCGCCTTTTACATGTTCAAGAATCAGGTTTGCCATATTCAATCCGTTGAGCTTATGGATGCGGACATTTTACCGCCAAGCGAGGTGAAGGCACAATCCTTTTTCTTCCCCTTAACAAGGGGAGGTGGCGCCATTTGACAAGCTCATGGCAGGCTCGCGCCGGATGGGTTTAATTAAACCCCCTCGCCACGTTGTGGCGGTCCCCCTTGCTAAGGGGGACAAAATTTGGTTCACGCTGTCCGAGGCATCCTTCACCTCTGACTCCCGGCTCGATAATCCCCGCCATCACCGCTCCACCGTAAACGCATAACTCTTAAGATACGCGCCTTCCGGGAAAAATATGGACGGTGGGTGATCGTCGCTTTGCCGGAACACCCCGATCGGATACAGAGTGACACCAGCCTGCCGGGCGGACCTTCGCAGGATGTGCGAGAAATCGTCTGCGGAAAGGGCCGCCGAACAACTCGACGTGATGAATATCCCGCCGTCTTTCGTGAGCCGCATGGCGGCGCGGTTGATGAAGTGATACGCCTTCTTGCCGCCTTCGATGTCCTTTGACGACTTGATAAGCGCGGGCGGATCCATTATCACCAGTTCGTATTCCGGGGCGGTTTTGGCTCCAAGCCATTTGAAGGCGTCGGCTTTCTCCCACGTCATGGCCGATTCCGCAATTCCGTTTAGCGCCGCATTCTCCCGCCCTGTTTCCATCGCCTGCGCCGAGTCATCAACGTTGTGGACGGATTTCGCGCCGCCGAGCATGGCGCAAACGGAAGCGGAGCCTGTGTAGGAGAAAAGGTTGAGCGCCGTCTTCCCTTTGGAGAAACGTTTCAGAAGGGCGAGCCGCAGGTCTTTCTGGTCGAGAAAGAATCCAGTCTTCTGCCCGTTGAGCGGGTCGGCGAGAAACTTCACGCCGTTCTCTGTGAATTTGGGCAAACCCGGATCAACGCCAAGATGGATGCCCTTCACGTCGCCAAGCCCTTCTTCCTTGCGGGAAGGCAGGTCGCTACGTTCCACAATCACTCGCGGCCCCATAACGCGCGCGATAGCGTCCAGAATTTCTTCACGCCGCCTGTCCAGCGCGGCGGTGGACAATTGGAAGACGACTGTGTCCCCGTACCTGTCTATAACAAGGCCGGGTATTCCGTCAGACTCGCCAAAAACGGCGCGGTATCCTGTTGTGTCGGTTTTCAGCCCATATCCCATCAGACGACGCCGTCCGTCCGCCATGCGTATTTTATTCTCGAACCACGCGCTGTCAATGACAGCATGGCGCCGCTCGAATACCCTGATGGATATTGATGACGACGAGCAATACGACCCGGTGGCGATTACTCCGCCGTCGCTGGCGGCCACATGGATAAAATCGCCGTTGACCAGGCTGGGTGGAGCTTCGGCTATCGCGCCGGAGAATACCCACGGATGCCCGTGCGTGACGGAACCGTCCCTTCCGGGTTTAAGCGTGACAAGCGGATATGCGCCAGCAGATTTGGAAAGTGTGTTATTCAAAAGGTAGCGGGACCGCCAGTTCCCTCTCTATTCTCTCGAACATCTTTTTCGTAACCAGAAGGCTTGGCCGGGCTTTCTCCCACCTCTGCCCCTGAACGGTTTCGGCGAAAGGCACTATCTTTATCTGCGTCACGTTGCCCCTGTCGAGCGCGCGGACAGTGTACTTGTAGCGGACTTTTTTATCGGCGCCCCCGAATGGGGTAATCGTCATACCGGCTGTGTCTTTGCGCTCGTCGAGTATCCAGCCGGTGATTATCAACCCGCTTGACCTGTCCACAGTATCGAGCGGGGTGTCCAACAGCCCTTCTATGACACGGTTCCACGCGACTCCGAAACGTATCGGATAGTCTTTCTGCATGGAGTTGTTGTCGTATGTGACGGTGCGGACGGGTTTGGCTCCCGCGTCTATGACCGGGGCCAGCGAACCTTGCGCCCGTTCGTCTATTACGTCGAAATGAGAACGGCCCGCCCCGACCGCCGTGGACTCCTCGACTTTTACGACCTTTGGCCGCGAAAGAGCGGTCTTCACGGAATCGTCGGACGCGATAGGATTCACCCTCTCGCCCTCAAGACCCGCCGGGATTATCTCGCCGGACTTGTCAACGGCTCCCTTTTTACCCTGTTTGGAGCCTGTATCTTCGTTTTGCCAGATCAGCGTGTCCGAAAGAGAGGCGCATCCGCTGGCCATCAAGCCCACGGTTAGCGCTGTTATCAGGAATAAGGCTTTGTATGTTTTCATCGCTTCCCATTTTTAACGTAACCTAGAGTTTAAAAGCGGCGTCAAACCCACGTCAAGAGATAAAAAAACTACCGACGGTATCCGGGAGCGTTTTCAAGTCCATCGAAGCGCTCAAATCGTCGTCACCATGAGGCCCTTCAAAGAACCTGTCCTTGAGCATAGCGAAGGACTCAGGGTAAACTCTGCGAAGAATCCATCAGAGTTTGTCATTCTGAACGGAGTGAAGAATCTATCAAATAAAACATTTTATTATACTTTGATCCTTCGGTCGCTGAGGCTCCCTCAGGATGACAACCAGCGGCCATTGTCATTCTGAGCGCCAGCATTGTCATTCTGAACCCTTCGAAGGACTCAGGGTAAACTCCGCGTAGCGAAGTGAAGAATCTATCAAAAAGAATGTTTTTCTAATTCGATCCTTCAGTCGAGGACTCCCTCAGGATGATAATCCTGAAGAGAAAAACTTGATTTTCATTGATTCGAGCGCTTTATTTTGTTAGAAATAAAGATTCTGTAAGATTACTGTGTCATCTGTATTTACGCGGTCGCTCTCCTTTGCGGCCAGAAGGACAAAAATGAACGCCGATCTTGAGCGGCTCATACAGCTTCAAAAGCTTGACGAAGAGATTCTGCGCAAGACACGCCTGCTCGAATCGCTTCCAAGCGAGATTAAACACCTTAACGTGGAAGTCGAAACCGCCCGCAATGGGCTTAAAGCTTTCGACGCCCAGGTGGAGGCGGACAAGAAGGCCAAGCGCGATCTGGAGCGCGAGGTCGAAGTGGCCAAAGACCAGATCGCCAAAGACAAAGGCAAACTCACCGCCGTCAAAACCAACGTCGAGTACCGCGCCATCCTCAAAGAACTCGAGAATTTCGACAAGAAAATACGCGCTCTAGAAGACCGTGAGCTTGAAATAATGGAAAAGCTCGAAGGCGCCCAAAACGCGAGGAAAGCCGTCGAAGAAAACGCTAAAGAAGCGGAAAAACGCGCAAAAGTGGTCGTCGCCGAAAAAGAATCCGCCATCGGCGAACTGAAGAAGCGGATGGACGTCCTGCTTGCCGACCGGGCCTCGCTGGTGAGCGGGATTTCCGGCTCCATCATTTCCAGCTACGAGAAGACGCTTAAAGCCCGCGACGGAGTGGGGGTCACCAGAATTAAAGACATGATCTGTTCCGGGTGCAACCAGATGGTGCCTCCGCAACTTTATTACCAGATAAAATCTTCGGACGAGATATACAAATGTCCGCATTGTAGCCGGTATCTGTATTTCCAGCCTGAAGAAGCTGAAAGCCGGGTAGAATAACGTTGAAGAGGCCGGGGGACGGCCGTCGGCCCGCGTAAGCGGGCGGGAGGAAAGTCCGGACGCCGCAGAGCAGGGCGCTCTTTAACGGAGAGCGGGGGCGACCCCAGGGAAAGCGCAACAGAAAAGATACCGCCCCGCCTTCTTAATTGAAGGCGAGGTAAGGGTGAAATGGCGAGGTAAGAGCTCACCGCGGCGGTGGCGACATCGCTGGCATTGCAAGCCCCAGCCCGGCGCAAGGCCAAATAGGGAGACGCGCCCCAACCGCAAGGTTGTGGAATAAGGTTGCTCGCCTTAAAGTCTCCGGGTAGGCCGCTTGACCGCTTCGGCAACGGAGCGGCTAGAGGAATGGTCGTCGTTCATCCTTAACGGATGAGCACAGGATCCGGCTTACAACCGGCCTCTTCATTTTTTTTATATTTTCAAAGGAAATTTTAAGGCATGTCCGAAGGAATCGTTTATCTCATCGGGGCCGGGCCGGGCGACCCTGGCCTGATTACCGTAAAGGGCCGCCACCTTATCGAAACTTGCGACGTCGTCGTGTACGACTATCTGGCGAACCCGAAACTGCTTTCGCTGGCCCGCAAGGACGCGGAACTAATCTACGTCGGCAAAATGGGCGGCGCGCACACCATGTCGCAGGAAAACATCAACGCCCTTATCGTTAAAAAATGCGCCGAGGGCAAGTCTGTGGCCAGGCTCAAAGGCGGCGACCCGTACATTTTCGGAC
>JADGAO010000097.1 GCA_015231995.1 Nitrospinota bacterium
AGGGTATAAAATGATAGTACATACTCCTTCAGTCGAGGACTCCTTCAGGATGACAAAAAATAGCCCCTCGCAATGACAACTTTGTAAAAGAGCCTCCACTTTGAAATTCAGCTAAACGGTTGATGGGGGAAGCATCGCGTAATATACTTGCTGGACGCGGTCATAGTGTTGAATATGACGCTCGCTGATTAATAGCAGACGCATTGCCAATCCAGGGAGGCTCGATGAAATTCCAGGCGACTTCACGCAAACCAGAAACTATCAAGACCGAAGGGCTGGCCCTTTTCCATTACGAGGGTGAAGACCTGGCTGGGCCGGTCAAGGACTTGGACAAAATCCTCGACAGCAAAATATCGAAGGCCGTCAAATCGGGCGTGTTCGAGGGAAAGCAGGGGCAGATACTGCAGATAGACACTCTCGGCAAGGCTTCCGCCGAAAAGATACTCGTGGCCGGGCTTGGAAAACGCGACGCGGTCACGCTGGAAACAATCCGCCGGGCCGCCGGAATATCCGCCAGGGCGTTTCGTGACGGTGGGGTGAAAAATTTCGTTACGGCGATGGCCCTTGCTGAGGTGAAAGGGGCAAACGCCGGACTGCTCGCCCAGAGCGCGGCTGAAGGAACGAAGCTGGCGCTTTACTCGTTCGATCAGTTGAAGGCGGAAAAACAGAAGAAGAAAATAGAGTCTGTGACCGTCGTGTCGCCGGACGCGGTCAGCGAACCCATCGTCGCAAAACATGTCCGCAGGGGCGTGACGCTTGCGGATAACGCCTGCCTTGCGCGCGACCTTATCAACCTGCCGTCCAACATCGCCACCCCCTCGTATCTTGCGAACGAGGCGAAAAAGGCTGGAAAAGAACTGGGGATCAAGGTGACGATCCTCGGCCCCAAAGAGATCGAAAAAAACAAGATGGGCGGGTTGATGGCCGTGGCGAGAGGAAGCCACGAACCGGCGCGGTTCATCATAATGGAGTGGATGAAAGGGCCGAAAAACCAGAAGCCGATAACGCTTGTGGGCAAGGGGTTGACGTTTGACACAGGCGGCATCTCGATAAAGCCTTCGGAGAAGATGGAAGAGATGAAGTCGGACATGTCCGGCGGGGCGGCGGTGATATGCGCCATGCGCTCGATAGCGGCGCTCAACATAAAAGCCAACGTGGTGGGGCTTGTCCCGTCCACGGAGAATATGCCCGGCGGCTCGTCCGTCAAACCGGGGGATGTGGCCACGGGGCTTTCCGGCGTGACGATGGAGATAATCAACACCGACGCGGAAGGAAGGCTGATCCTGTCGGACGCGCTCGCTTACGCCAAACGCTACAACCCGGACTGCGTCGTGGACATCGCCACGTTGACGGGAGCGTGCGCCGTGGCGCTGGGCGGGTTCGCATCGGGATTGTTCGGGACGGATGAAGAGCTTGTGGGGCAGATAAAAGAGTCCGGCGAGGCGACGGGTGAACGTTGCTGGCCTATGCCGTTGTGGCCGGAATACGAAGACCAGATCAGAAGCGAAGTGGCCGACATCAAGAACGTGGGGCCGCGATGGGGCGGGGCGATAACCGCCGCCGCGTTCCTCAAAAAACATGTCACAGGCAAATGGGCTCACATTGACATAGCCGGAACCGCTTACATCAGCGACAAACCGCGTAGCTACATTCCACTCGGCGGCGTGGGATTGGGTGTGCGGCTGTTTGTGGATTTCGTCGAGCGCAGGCTGGGGCTTTAGCGATTGCACGAGATGTCCATCGCCATGAGCGTGGCGCAGATCGTCGTGGAACGCGCCCGTGAAGAGGGCGCGTCGAAGGCGTTGAGCGTTACGGTGGAGGTGGGGGAGCTTTCGGGAGTGACGCCGGAGGCTCTGGAGTTCTGTTACGAAGCGGCTGTGATGGGCGGGCTTGCGGAGGGAAGCAGGCTCGTCATCAAACGCGTTCCAGCAGTGGCCGTTTGCGGGGAGTGCGGCGAAACCTTCGCGCCGAACGAGCGGATTTTCGTCTGCCCAAAATGCGAGGGGTTCACCGCGTCGCTCAAAAGCGGCGAGGAGCTTGCCGTAATTGAGATCGAGGTGGAATGATGGCAAAGACGCTTGAGATACGAAAAAACGTCCTCGCCAAAAACGACGAAATCGCCCGTGAAAACCGCGAATTCTTCCAATCGAGGGGCCTTGCCGCGCTCAACTTCGTAAGCTCGCCTGGCGCGGGTAAAACGTCGCTGATCGTCCGCACGATAAACGACCTGAAGGCCCGCGTAAACTTCGCCGTCATCGAAGGCGACCAGCAGACCGACAACGACGCGAAAAAGATAGAGCAGACAGGGGCGCAGGTTGTTCAGATCAACACCGTCTCCTCCTGTCATCTTGACGCGGACATGATAAAAAAATCGCTCGGCTCGCTGGATATGGACGGGGCGAAATACCTTTTCATAGAGAACGTGGGGAACCTCGTCTGCCCCGCGTCTTACGATTTGGGCGAGATGATGAAGGTGGCCGTGATGTCCGTGACGGAGGGAGAGGACAAGCCGGTCAAATACCCGAAGATGTTCCGCGTATCATCCGCATTGGTGATAACGAAGACCGACCTCCTGCCGTATCTGGATTTCGACGTTGATCTTGCGGTGGATTACGCGCTCAAGGTCAACCCGGCGATCAAGGTGTTCAAGGTGTCGGTGAAAAACGGCGAGGGGCTTGAGGGTTGGTACAACTTCCTGCTTACGTTGTCCGATGCCGCAGGGCGATGAACCAACCGGCCGCAGACTCGTAAAAGTCACGGGAATCGTGCAGGGGGTTGGGTTCCGCCCTTTCGTTTACAATCTCGCGCTCGGGCTTAACCTCTCCGGCCATGTCTTCAACCATTCCGCCGGGGTGGACATCGAGGTGGAGGGAACGCAGGATTCGCTGGCCCGGTTCGAGACCGATTTGACGAGGCTAGCCCCACCGCTTGCTCACATAATAAGCGTCACATCCGCAGTCATCCCGCCCACTGGCGACAAAGGTTTTCGAATCACCGAAAGCGACTCCGGCGGCGCGAAGACGGCTCTCATCGCGCCGGATTCGGACGTGTGCGAAGATTGCCTGCGAGAGCTTTTCGACCCGGTGGACAGGAGGCATCGTTACCCGTTCATCAACTGCACAAACTGCGGCCCTCGCTTCACCATCGTGGAGGCGATCCCATACGACCGCCCCAATACGACGATGGCTTCGTTCGTCATGTGCGCCGATTGCCGGGCGGAATATGAAAATCCTGCGGACAGGCGGTTCCACGCACAGCCCATAGCATGTCCTGTTTGCGGGCCAAAGGTGACACTGCTGGATTCCGCGTTCAACCCGGTGGAAGCCACAGACGCAGTGCGCGGGGCGGCGCGGTTGTTGTCCGAAGGGGCGATACTTGCGATAAAGGGAATCGGCGGCTACCACCTTGCGTGTGACGCGGAAAACGAAGAAGCCGTCTTAAAGCTCCGTGCGCGGAAACGGCGCGATGAAAAGCCGTTTGCCGTCATGACGCCGGATATCGAAACGTTGAGGCTGTTCGCGGAGGTGAACGAGCGAGAGGCGGCCATACTCCAAAGCAGGCCGCATCCTATAACGCTGGTGAAAAAGTTACAGCCCGATGCGCTTGGCCCCTGCGCCCCGTCCAATCGGTATCTAGGCGCCATGCTCCCCTACTCCCCACTGCATCACCTGCTCTTCGACGGCAAGCCATACAACGCGCTCGTGATGACATCGGCCAACCTGAGCGACGAGCCTATCGTTTACACGGAAGACGAGGCCAAAGAAAAATTGGCTGGAATCGCCGACTATTTCCTCATCCACAACCGCCCCATCCACAACAAGGCCGACGACTCCATCGAGAAGGTGATGTCGCACGGCCCTGTCGTGATACGGCGATCGCGCGGATACACTCCTGTCCCGATCCAGCTAGACCGCGAATACCCGCCGACGCTTGCCGTGGGCGCGGAGTTGAAAAACGCCTTCTGCCTCATCAAGGGCGACAAGGCGTACCTGAGCGCCCACATGGGCGACCTGAAGTATGAGAGCGCGCTGGAGTCGTTCCGCTTCGGCGTGTCGCGGCTGATGGAAATACTCGACATCTCAAATCCCGCAGTTGTGGCGCACGACATGCACCCTAACTATTTGAGCACGGCGTTCGCGGAAGAATTCCCATGCGAGCGCAAAGTCGCTGTCCAGCATCATCACGCCCATCTCGTCTCGCTGATGGCGGAGCGTCATCACACGGGCCAGGCGATAGGCGTTGTGTTTGACGGCACAGGGTACGGGCTGGATGGAACTATCTGGGGTGGCGAGTTTCTGGTTGGCGACGCCGCCGGTTTTGAACGGCATGGAACAATAACACCGATCCCGCTCATCGGCGGAGACGCGGCAATTAAAGAGCCGTACCGTATCGCGCTTGGAATCCTTTTCGGAATGTATGGAGAGAACCTGCCGCCATTGCCGATAGAATGGCTCAACAATATGGAGCCGGCCCGCTTAGCGCTTCTACGCCAGGCGTATTACAAAAAGATTAACGTTTTTTACTCCAGCGGAATGGGCCGCCTCTTCGACGCGGTCTCGGCCCTTATAGGCGTTCGTCCGAAAGCCTCGTTCGAGGGACAGTCCGCGATGGAGCTGGAGATGGCCGTTGCAAACGGATATCACGGGGAATATCCTTTTATCATCGGCGGAGACGTAAATCCGGCAAATCTGGATTTCACCCCCACTTTCGAGCGCATCGTCGAAGAAATGAAAAATGGCGAACGAGCGCCAGTTATCGCCGCACGGTTTCATGAAACCGTGGCGCAAAGCGCGACGGCGATGGTAAAACGGATTTCAGGGACGACGGGATTAAAAGACGTTTTTCTCTCCGGCGGCGTGTTTCAGAACACTGTATTGAGCGATAGGCTTGGGACGCTTCTTGAGACGGACGGTTTCGCCGTTTTCCGGCATGGCAGGGTGCCCCCCAACGATGGAGGGGTGGCGCTGGGCCAGGCTGTGATTGCGGCGCGGACTCTTGTTTGAACAGATGTGCAGGTGAAAAATGTATGATTTCTTTGAAACGAAAATGGATTCTTCAACGCGAACTATGTTGTACTCGCATCTTGCCACAATCGAACCTGTTTCAGAAATATTTGCTCTAATAAATAACGTTAAGGACTTCTACGAAGTATTCAAGATTCCACCATATATTCTTTGCACTGAAGATCAGTTCAGAAAACTTGTCCGGCTGGTTCTCGAAGCGAAGAAATCAGGAATGCGTTTTAGACAGAATCACTGCCTTAAATGTCTCAAAAGACTTTTTAAAATCAACTTTTATGACAAACCAATCTCAGCAGATTTAATTTCAGAATTATTCGAGCTTTTCAAACTGTACCACGAAGATGTTAACCAAGAAATTGGGTGGATAGTTACTGTGATGCTTAAGGATCGCACATTAAACGATGAGCATATCCATTGGCTTATCGAGCATACTGAAACTGCTGTTCCTCATACCATAAACAGATTGCTAAGATATCCCAACTACCACCAAGCCATTGCCAAGTGGGCGAAGGTTAGACTGGAGAAATATCAGTATGAAGAAAACAGGATTTCAGAGTACTTGGGTTTGCTAATAAATGGAGAAATGCCTGAACTTGCAAAGAAATTCAATGAATCCCAAAGAGCATGGGCAATTTACTATTCACGATTACCTGATGACTTGAAGAAAGAACTCTTAATCAAGTCTTTTACGGTAGAAAACTGCGATGATATCGCAGAGATATGCAGTAGGCTACACTATCCTGATGTTATCAAGTTGATGATTGAAAAATGTGACCAATAATATCATCTCAATCGATCTTTTCACTTTGATGGAGGATTAACCGTGTGCGTAGCGGTTCCGATGAAGGTTGTCGAAGTCGGCGAGTACGACTGCGTGGCGGAGATTGACGGAGTGCGCCGCTCCGCAAACATAATGACACTCGACGATGTGAAGGTCGGCGATTACATCATGGTTCACGCCGGCTTCGCAATCGCCAAACTCGACCCGGTCACAGCGCAAGAGACTCTCGATCTGATGCGCCGCATCGTGGATATGGAAGGAGGCGAGGCGTGAAATACATCGAGGAATTCCGCGACCAGGCCCTCGCCGCGAAACTGCTGGACGATCTTGCGCGAGTGGCCGCGCGGCTCAAGCGCAGGGTCACGCTTATGGAAGTGTGTGGCACGCATACGATGTCCATCTACCGCCACGGGTTGAAAGACCTTTTCCCATCCCAAATCAAACTCGTCTCCGGCCCCGGTTGCCCGGTATGCGTCACGCCGATGGGTTATGTGGATATGGCGTTGGAGCTTGCACGCAAACCTGGGGTGATAATCACCACTTTCGGCGACATGATAAAAGTCCCCGGCAAATCATCGTCGCTTGCGCGGGAACGCGGGCTGGGCGCGGACGTGCGCGTCGTCTATTCCCCGCCGGACGCTGTGGGAATCGCCAAGGCCAACCCGGACAGGGAGGTAGTGTTTCTTGGCGTGGGTTTCGAGACGACAGCTCCTTCGGTGGCAGGATCAATCGTGCTGGCGAAACGAAAGGGCCTCTCCAACTACTCCGTGTTATGCGCCCATAAGGTGATGCCGGAGCCGATGGAGGCCCTTACAAGCGGCGAGTTGAAACTGGACGGATACATCTGCCCAGCCCATGTCTCCGCGATTATCGGTGAAGAAGGTTACAAGCCGCTTGCGGAAAAATACGGGATACCCTGCGTGATAACCGGGTTCGAGCCGCTCGACATCATACGCGGCGTGACGATGCTTGTCCGTCAGGTGGCCGAAGGGCGGGCGGAAGTGGAAAACGAGTATGACCGGGTTGTCTTGCCCGGAGGCAATAAAAAAGCGCAAGCTTTGCTGGCTGAAGTTTTTGTCAAGTCCGACGCGGTGTGGCGCGGGCTTGGGCCTATTCCGAACAGCGGCCTTTCAATCGCGCCTGCTTACGAGCAATACGACGCGGCGAAAAAGTTTTCGCTGGCCGAACCCGATTCGCGCGAAAACCCGGCCTGCATCTGCGGCGAGATTTTGAAGGGACTCAAGGAGCCGCTGGACTGCAAACTCTTCGGGAAAGCGTGCGACCCGGAGAACCCTATCGGCGCCTGCATGGTTTCGTCTGAGGGGACATGCGCGGCGGAATATCGTTATGGAGACAGGAGGCTCGCCAATGCGTGACGGAATAATAATGCTGGGCCACGGTTCCGGCGGCAAAATGACCTCCGACCTTCTGGCGAAGGTCATCCTCCCCGGACTGTACGCTGGCGGGGAGATTCCAGAACTGGAGGATTGCGCCCAGCTTCCTTTGCCTGCCGGTAATATCTGTTTCACCACCGACAGCTATGTGGTTGACCCATTCATCTTCCCCGGCGGCGACATCGGAGACCTTGCGATTAACGGCACTATCAACGACCTTGCGATGGGCGGGGCCAGACCGCTTTATATAAGTGTGGGATTCGTGCTGGAAGAAGGACTACCGGTCGAGGATTTCAAAGTGGCGTTAAAGTCCATGAACCGGGCGGCGCGCGGGGCTGGGGTGAAGATAGCCTGCGGCGATACGAAGGTTGTTCCACGCGGGCGGGGGGACAAGATTTTCATCAACACCTCCGGTATCGGCCTGGCGCGTAATGGCGTTACGATCGGCTCTCGCAATGCCCGGCCCGGCGACCGGATGATAATCAACGGCTCCATCGCCGATCACGGTATCGCCATCATGTCCGTGCGCGAGGGGCTACGGTTCGACTCTCCGGTGGTCAGCGACACCGCCGCCCTGCACACGCTGGTGGACGCGCTGTTCGACGCCGGGGTTGAAGTGCATGTCATGCGCGACCCGACACGGGGCGGGCTTGCGACGGTGGCTGTGGAGATAGCCGAGTCCGCCGGGGTTGGCATACGGCTCGACGAACGCGCCATCCCGATGACCCCTGCTGTGGCTGGGGCGTGCGAGGTTCTGGGACTTGACCCGATGTACGTCGCCAACGAGGGGAAGATGATAATCCTGACGCCGGAACGCGACGCGCAGAAGGCGTTGGACGTGATGCGGAATCATCCGCTTGGGAAAGACGCGGCGATCATCGGCGAAGTTTACGAGACGGAGAGGCCGAAGGTTACGGTGACGTCTTCGGTGGGCGGGACGAGGATCGTGAACAAACTGCCGGGGGAGTTATTGCCGAGGATTTGCTAAGTCCTGATTACGAAGTCAAAAGTTCCTTTTCGCTTGCTCCTTTTGTTTTCCTTCGAGATTCTTCACGGAGTTTACCCTGAGTCCTCGAAGGGCTACGCTTCGTTCAGAATGACAAGTGGTGGCCGTTGTCATCCTGAGGGAGTCTTCGACCGAAGGATCAAAGTATAATAAATTATTCTTTAGATAGATTCTTCGCGTTGCTCAGAATGACAAACTCTACCTACGCTTCGTTCAGAATGACAAAACAAGTAATTGCCATTCTGATTGTAGCGAAGAATCCTACCTCAATTTCTGAATCGGTGAGCGCAAAAAAAACCGCCGGATCGCTCCGGCGGTTCGTGAATCGAAAAACCTCGTCCGGTTATTTGCCGGTCGTTCTCTTCTCGCCTTTGTTGTGGCCGCGGTATGAGCGGGTGTGGGCGAACTCGCCCAGTTTGTGACCCACCATGTTTTCGGTGACGTACACGGGAATGAACTTCCTGCCGTTGTGGACGGCGAAAGTGTGTCCCACGAAATCCGGAGCTACAGTGGACCTGCGCGACCAGGTCTTGATGATCTTCTTCTCGTTCTTGTCGTTAAGATCCGAAACCTTTTTCGAAAGGGACGCCTCGATGTAAGGGCCTTTCTTCAGGGAGCGTGTCATATATTCTCCTGTGACCTATTTGCGCCGCTTGACGATCTGTTTATCCGACGCTTTCTTGCGTTTCCTGGTCTTGTATCCCTTGGTGGGCACGCCCCACGGAGTCACCGGGTGACGTCCGCCGGATGTCCTGCCCTCGCCGCCGCCATGCGGATGGTCGACAGGGTTCATGGCCACGCCGCGAACCTTCGGCCTCAGGCCCATCCACCTGCTCCGCCCAGCCTTGCCGATGGCCATGCCCTCGTACAGGGCGTTGCCGACGACGCCGATGGTGGCCTTGCACGTTACGGGAACCTGCCGCACTTCGCCCGACTTGAGCCGGACAAGGGCTTTGTCGCCCTCTTTGGCCATAAGCTGTACGGAAGCTCCAGCCGAACGCGCTATCTGCGCGCCCCTGCCGGGATAGAGCTCCACGCAATGAACCATCGCGCCCAAGGGGGCGTTCTTCAGCGGCAAACAGTTGCCGGCCTTTATCTCGGCCCCTTCGCCAGACATAAGGCTGTCGCCAACCTTGATGCCTTCGGGGGCGATGATGTAGCGTTTCTCGCCGTCTTTGTAGTTCAACAGCGCGATGTTGGCGGAACGGTTCGGATCATACTCGATAGCGGCGACCGTGGCGGGGATGCCGTCCTTGTCGCGCTTGAAGTCTATTATCCTGTAAAGCCGCTTGTGCCCACCGCCACGCCTGCGGACGGTGATCCTGCCGTGGTTGTTACGCCCGGATATCCGCTTCTTGGAAGTCGTAAGCGACTTTTCCGGCGTGGTCTTGGTTATCTCAGAGAAATCCTGACCGAGGCGGGCGCGCATGCCCGGCGAAGTCGGCGCGTATTTTTTTAAACCCATTTTTTCAAATTCCCGTTAAATCAAACCTGGTCGAAGACTTCGATGGTCTGGCCGGAGCTTACTGTGACGACGGCCTTTTTCCAGTCGGCCCTCTTCCCGGAGCTACGGCCAAGCTTCTTGGGCTTGCCTTTGACGTTGATGATGTTGATCTTGTCCACCTTCACCTTGAAGATGCTCTCGACGGCCTTCTTGACTTCCATCTTGTTGGCTTTCGGATCCACGGCGAAAGTGATTTTATTCTGCTTGTCCTTCGCGTCCCCGGCCTTCTCGGTGATGATCGGTTTGCGTATGAGATCGTGCTGATTTTTGCTCATTTCGACGCCAGCCTTTCCTGAATCTTGCCAAGGGCCCCGGATGTTATGACCAGGCTCTCCGCATCCACAACGTCATAGACGTTCACGCCCTCGACGGGAAGCACCCGCACCTTCGGGATGTTGCGGAAACTAAGCGACATGTTCGTGTCGGCCTTGTCCACAACGATAAGGGTCTTGTGCCCCAAAACGCCCAAGGAGGCCAGAATGCCGGCCGCCTGTTTGGTCTTTGGCTCCGAAACGGTCATGTCGGAAAGCACCGTGATGGCTTTCTCCAAAAGCTTGGCAGAAAGCGCGGAGATCAAGGCGCCTCTCCTGGCTTTCTTGGGCATCGAGTGCTCGTAGTCGCGGGGCTTGGGGCCGAATACGATACCGCCGCCGCGCCACACGGGCGACCTGGTGGAGCCTGCGCGCGCCCTGCCGGTGCCTTTTTGTTTCCACGGTTTTTTACCGCCGCCGCTGACTTCGTCGCGGATTTTCGTGCTGTGTGTGCCGGCCCTGCGTTTGGCCATCTGCCACATCACCGCGTCGTAAACGAGCGCCTTGTTGATTTTGGCCTCGAATACGTCCGGGCTCAACTCCGCGTCGCCGACTTTTTTGTTCGTGATGTCTACTAAATCAACCTTCATGGCTTATTTTCCGCTCATTTTCTTGGAAGCTTTCAGCGGGTTGACGAACTTCGCCGCAACCTTGGTCACTTCTCTCTTTTCCTTGCGTTCGCTACGTTCCACTATGACAAGCCCACCCTTGGGGCCGGGAACCGCGCCCCTGACCAAAGCCAGGTTTTTCTCCGGGATTATGCTGAACAACTCCAGGTTCAAAGCCGTCACGGTGTCCATACCCATATGGCCTGGCATCTTGCTTCCGGGACGGACCCAGCCGGGCCACTCCCTCATGCCGATCGAACCGCCGTGGCGGAAATACTCGTGGTTGCCGCGGCTGGCGGGAAAACCCTTGAAACCGTGCCGCTTCATGACGCCCTGAAAACCTTTACCTTTGCTTATGCCCTGCACGGAGACGTAATGCGCCCCGTCAAGGACGCTCGTCGTAACAACGTCGCCCGGCTTTAGGGCTTCG
>JADGAO010000098.1 GCA_015231995.1 Nitrospinota bacterium
AGCGCCGGGGGGTTAAACCCCCTCGCAACCCTTCGCTTCGCTCAGGGCAGGCCCCCCGTTGCGGTCCCCCTTGCAAGGGGGGACAAAGTTGGATTGCGCTCGGCGAGGTGTCTTCACCTCGGACTCTTGATGCAAGCAAAGACGGCGGGGTGAAGAACACCCCGCCGAACATGTTGGGCAACAGCCTCCCCCGATCCCGGCGAAGCTTACGATTTGTGAACGATAGGATTTACTGATCCCTGAAAACCGTGTGACAGCTTACGCAGTTTTCCGCCATCACGTTGTAAAGGGCCTGCAGGTCTTTCATCGGGGCAACGGCCGCATGGCTGGCCATGTCTGTCGCCGTGCCGTGGATGGTGGCGTCCATGGCGGGGATGACGGCCTTTATCTGCTCGGCGTTTTTCTTGAGATACGGTTTAATTCCGCCTTTGGGCATCGGGTGATTGGCGATGGCGTTTGCGCCTTCTTCGATCATCCGGCGGTTCTGGGTCATTATCCCGAATTCCACGCGATTGAGTTGGAAGGCCAGGTCGTGCATAACCTGCATCATGGTCAGGTCTGACTCCTTTTTACCAGCAACTCCGGGCGCGCCGTGACTATGCTCGTGGACGTCCGGTTTGGCTTCGGTTTTCGCAGGTTCCGCAGGCGCGCTTTTGGCGGGGGCCCCATGGTCATGCCCCATCATGTGGGCGCCGCCTTGAGCCTGGACAGCTCCGGCGGATATAAACAATGCGGCGACAGCCAGAACGGTCAGCGATTTTTTCATTCAACAGCTCCTCTAAATCTCGTGAAACATCAATACGGCGTATGCGCGCTCCATCGGGTCGCCCCGTCGCTTTCCGCCGTACGGTTAGTAAACAAGGCTCCTGACGCCAATGTTCCACTAGATTTTAACCCGCGCGTCCCATTTACGAGACTTCATAGTAAAAAAACCTGCTTTATATTTGAGGATAGCGGATTTGAGTTTTCGTTATAACTGTCCCGTAGCCGACAAATTTGTCCAAAACGACTTCCGACCGCAATATATCTCCTTACAATACAGCCAGTTGCATTGGGCGCGAGTTATGCAGTGATAAGTCAAAGAGACTATCAGAAGTAGTCGCCAATCCAATTTATGAGGAGACTGGCGTATGTCAAACAGGACTGGAGTAGCGTTAGTGACACTAGGCTTTATTTTAGCCATCTCAGGTTCTACCTTCGCCTCTACAGTGGACGAGAGCGCTGAACTTGCGAGTATCGCCGCAGTGGAGGGGGCAAACATCATGATTGTCTCCCCGGCCAACGGGGCGCGTATCAAGGCTGGCGTGGAATCCAAACTGGCCTATGAAGTGATGCCGGGCAAGGGTGGGGACCACTTTCATGTATGGGTGGATGATGCTAAAGGCCCCAGCATACGTGAAACAAAGGGCGTCTATACATTACCCAGGCTAAGCCCGGGCGACCACGTCATTTCCATCCGCATCGTGGCGAAGGATCACAGCCTCACTGGGCCGATGAGGTCTATAAAAGTGACAGCCGATCCGAGGCTATGAGCAAGGACGGTAAATGGGAAACTTTCTTTATACCTGCGTCCAGATGGCCCACAACCTGGGCGCTGTTGCGGTAGTCGGAGTTCCTGCCGTCGCCTGGTTGTTACTCTGGATAAACCAGGCGGCGCATCGTCCCGGTTCCACTGAAGAGGGTGACAGTCCTGCGTGGACTGGTATGGTTCAATGCTGGCTTCCCTTGTTAACGATTATCGCATGGTCTGTGCAGGCTGTAAGCGGCGCGGCGTTCGGCGCGACGAGCTATTATTTGAAGGGGCATCTGCCAGAGGTCGCCGGGGCGGCGTTTGCCGCATTGGGTATCAAGGTCGGTTGCGCCGCCGCCGGTTTTTTCCTTACGGCGTTTTACCTGTGGAGAGGCTCACGCTGGAGTGCGCGGATGAGACTCGCGGCTTGGCAGACTCTGTTTGCGCTGGGCTTTATAGCCTTAATGGCGGCGGCCGTCCTGCGCTGGTATGCGTAAAGCGGGGAGTGCGCTAAACGGCTCTCTTCTCGCGTAACGCAAGCAGGTAGATGCTCTCCAGGCCTTTTGTGATGGCGGAGGCTTCGTAGCTTGCCATGGCTTTTTCGAAACCTCTCTCTCCCATTTTCCGGGCGGCGTCGGGATTGGAGAGCAGGTAAATCACAGCGTCGGCGTATACCTCCGCGTTTCGGGCGATGAACCCGTTGTAAGCGTCGTTGACGAGTTCCATATGCGCGCCGTCGGTTATTGCGGGTGTGTGGTGTGTGACGACGGGAAGACGCGCCGACATCCCCTCCGCCAGCACGAGGCCGAAGGTCTCCCCCATCGAGGCGAAATGGGTCAACACGCTTATCTCGCCGTAAAACTTCATGATCTCCCGTTCGTCCGTGGTGAGCGGAAGGAGGCGGACGTTTTTCCAGACGCCCATCTTTTTCAGTTTCTCCTCCACGGCGGGAGTAACGCCGATGATGTGGAATTCCAGGTCGGGGAACCGTTCCACGATTAGCGGGATGGCTTCCAGAAAATTGAACTCCCATTTTGTGTCGTCTGGCCTGCCTATCCTGCCGATGGATTTACGTGTGAAATCGCGGTTTTCAAAACCGTGGGCGGCGTATTGCCGGACTTCCACAGGGTTGTAGAGCGCCTGATATTTTGCGCCGACGAGCGGATGCCCCGCCCACATCTGATACCGCCACCCGCAACTGTACGACACGAAGATGTGGCAATCTATCAACTCGTTTTCCGCCGATTTGTCGAACCTGCCGAAGACGTTGTGTTCGATAACGACGGGAACGCCGGCCTGTTTGGCTTGCGAAATCGGCCCCGGCTCCGGCCCGCCTTCGCGGTGGATGTGGAAGATGTCCGGCTTGATTTCGGCCAGATACCTGGAAAGATACTTTGGCGAAGTCACTCTGACATCCACGCCGAGGGCGCGGATGGCGGCCTCCCGCCCGATTCCTTTATCGGCGGAAAATGCGGCGACCGAGAGATCGAACTTGTCCCGGTTAAGATATTTGAGGAATGTGTAGATGGTCTTCTCGGTTCCGCCGAACCCGATATGGTTCGTGAAATGGACGACCCTGGTTTTTGTCACCATCCGACTTTCATTGTGTTGTTTAATTTCGAAACTGTTAAAATAACCTTGAGCATCCTGTGATTATATACGAGGGGGATATAATGTGGGCTTATACTGAACATCCCTATCCATCTTTCAGTTAAACACCTTATCCCGAAACTATAACCAGGATGTTTTGTATCAACCTTCCGCGTTTCATACCATGACTGGCAGATTTAAATTAGACCTCACCGTCACGCTTCTATGCGCCCTTGTGGCGCTATTGGGCATGTTGGTTATCCTGGGCTGGCATACCTCCAGCGCCGCTTTAGTCCAACTTAACCCGAAGTTTGTCCCAATGCAATATAACACCGCGTTGGGGTTTGTCCTTGCGGGAGCCGGGCTTGCGCTCTCCCAGTTTGGATTGCGCCGCGTCACTCTGGCTTTTGGCGCTATCGTTTTCGCCTTGGGCGCGCTGACTATGACGCAGTACCTTTTGGGTGTTGATTTTGGCATTGACCAGTTATTTATGACCCACTACATAACTGTGAAAACTTCCCACCCCGGCAGGATGGCCCCGAATACGGCTTTGTCGTTTACGCTTACCGGCGCGTCAATTGCGCTGGCCGGGTCGAACTTCTCCCCCGCCCGCCGCTCTCAAATCATGGCGATATCCGGCTCTTTGATTATGGCTCTCGGCGCGGTAGCTCTTTATGGCTACATCGGGAGCCTTGAGACAGCGTATGGCTGGGGCAAACTGACCAAGATGGCCGCGCACACGTCTGTCGCATTCATGGCGCTCGCCCTTTCCATCACCAGGGCGGCCTGGCTCGCTGGCCGGGCCGAGGGCGGCTTCTCCCCCCAATGGTTTTCAGCGCCGATTGTGACAGGCGTATTGACGGCGTTGATGCTTTTGGAACAATCTCTGGGCGCCATTCACAATTGGGATTCGGAAGCGAGAATCCTGTCCATTTTGACGATGGGGGTCACGCTCGGCATTGCGGTTAGCATGGCCCTGATGTATCAACACAAGGCCGAACAGATGAGGCAGATCAATCGCCAGCTCGAAGACCAGATGGCCATCCGCCAGAAAGTGGAGGTTAAACTTCTCGAGGCGCAAGCCAGCCTGGCAAGGGCGCAGGAGTTGGCCCACCTGGGCCATTGGAAGTTTTATCCCGAAACCGGGGAGATTGACGGTTCTGACGAGTTTTTCAGAATCATCGGCGTTCGTAAGGGAAAGACCACGCTCGATTCGCTTATAGCCTCCGCTCACCCCGACGACAGGGATTACATTGCGGCCAGAATCAAAAAATCCGCAGAGACCGGCGAGTCGTGGGATATCGAACGCAGATTGGTTGCCGCTGATGGCGAATTTAAATGGGCGCATATCATCTGCGAAACCAAACCTGAAGAAAACGGCCCCATATACTGCGTCACCGGCGCGCTTCAGGACGTAACCGAACGCAAGAAGGCCCACGACGCCATTATCCTCGCAAAAGAAGAGGCCGAACGGGCCAACAAGGCAAAGACGATTTTTCTTTCCAGCATAAGCCATGAAATCCGCACGCCGCTGACCTCCGTGATAGGTTTTTCCAACCTTCTGGCCTCTGACCAGGAACAGCCAATTAGCGAATCTCAGCGCCAAATGCTGGAGAGAATAAGCGATTCGGGAATCCGTCTTCTCGGCCTGGTCAACAACATGATTGACCTGTCGAAAATGGAGTCGCAAACACGCGGACCGGCGATAGAACTTCTTGAAGCGGACGTTTCGATTATCTCGGCGATGGAAGAAATGAGACCCCTGGCGGTGAAAATGGGAGTTTCGCTTTCAAAAACGGGGATGCGCAAAGGGCTTTGCGTTCTGGCGGATCGCCACTATCTGGCGCAGGCTTTGAGCAATGTTATCGAAAACGCCGTCAAATATAACAGGCAGGGTGGCGAAGTTATTTTGTCCCACGATCTTCTCGATGAAAAAACCGTGCGCATATCTATTTCCGATAACGGATCGGGAATCTCCAGAGAGATGGCCAACGACTTGTTCAAGCCATTTTCGCGGCTCGGACGGGAAGGGCTGAATATTGAAGGCGCAGGCATAGGGTTGGCAATAGCCGGACGAGCCGTTGAACTGATGGGTGGCGCTATACGAATGGAAAGCGAGGTCGGCAAAGGTTCAACGTTTAACATTGACCTTCCATCGGGAGGGAAACAGGGCCAAATGTCGTAGGAAGAATTTATCCTGCTTTGATCCTTCGGTCACAGAGGCTCCCTCAGGATGACAAAATATGGAAAAGTTTGATTATGCGAAGGTCTCCTTG
The DNA here is from genome assembly GCA_015231995.1 of Nitrospinota bacterium. Taxonomy (GTDB): domain Bacteria; phylum Nitrospinota_A; class UBA7883; order UBA7883; family JACRLM01; genus JADGAO01. The sequence goes on from JADGAO010000098.1 coordinate 5,377, forward strand.
GCAAGGAGAGGAAAAAAGAATGGGGTCACTCGTTCACTCTCCAAGTTCTTTCGACCTGCGGACAGCCCTCGCCACCGCTCCCATGATTGCGCCTCGGAACGCCCGATCCTCCAACTCTGCCAGCCCAGCGATTGTCGTGCCGCCTGGCGACGTTATCCTGTCCTTGAGCGACGACGGGCTTTCGGTGGAGAGTTTGGCCATCTTCGCGGAACCGTATAGCGTCTGCGCCGCCAGTGTCCGAGCCGACGCCCTGTCCAGCCCCACGCTCACACCCGCGTCTATCATCGCCTCAAGGAAAAGGAACACAAACGCCGGGCCGGAGCCGGACAGCCCCGTCACCGCGTCCATAAGCTTTTCGTCAACCTCTATCGTTTCCCCTACCGCGTCGAACATCTGGCGCGCCAGCATGATATCCACGTTGTCCGCATTGGCTCCGGCGCATATCGCCGAGGCGGATTGTTCCACCGTCGCAGGCATGTTGGGCATGGCCCGCACCACCCTTGCCCCGGATGAAAGCCACGACTCGATGGCCGCTGTCTTTACCCCGGCGGCGATGGATATCGCCAGTTTCTTTTTCCCTATTTTGCGTCCGATATCCTTTGCGACGCTTTCCATAATCTGCGGTTTTACCGCAAACAGCACGATGTCCGCGTCCGCCACGGCCTTTGCGTTATCTTTGGCGATGTTCACGCCCGTTTCTTTTGCGAGGGTGGACAGGGATTGGTCACGCGGATCGGAGGCCGTGATCTGTTTCGGGTCAACGGTTTGCGAGCGCACGAGGCCCCGGATGAGCGCGCCGCCCATGAACCCCGCGCCGATAAAGGCGATTTTCTTGTTTTGTATCATCGTCATACCTTTTCGTAAGCGTTAGCTCCGGGAGCCAAAAATGGCCGTCCCGACACGGACAAGAGTGCTTCCCTCCTCCACGGCCACTTCATAATCGTTGGTCATTCCAGCGGAAACGATGGACAACGACACGTTCTCTATCCCAATCTTCGTTAGATCGGATTTCAGTTCCATCAACGACCTGAATACAGGCCTCGAATCCTCCGGGTCGTCACAAGCCGGGGGGATGGTCATCAACCCGGTTATCCTGACGCCACGCATGGACGAAGCGGATTTCAATATGTCGCCCGCGTCTTGCGGCCTGCAACCGGACTTCTGTTTTTCGCCGGAGATGTTGACCTGCAGTAATCCGTCAACGACCGTTCCGGCCAGCTCCGCCCGCCGCGAAAGCTCGCTTATAAGCTCCATTCTGTCCAGCGAGTGGATGAGGGAAAACAACCCCGGACAGTATTTGGCCTTGTTCGTCTGCAGTGGGCCGATGAGATGCCAGACCGCCCTGTTGCCGATGACCTCGTATTTGCGTTTGGCTTCCTGCGTCCGCGCTTCGCCCAGATCCGTTACGCCAGCCTCTACCGCCTCAAGCGCCTTTTGGGGACTTACGGTTTTTGTCACGGCCACAAGCGTCACGGACGAAGGGTCTCTGTCAACCCGTCCCGCCGCCTCTGCTATCCGGCGACGGACATCCTTTATATTTTCCGCCACCTCGCTCATTGCGCTAATCGTAGCCTATCGGGATTGGGGATTCAAATGGATTCAAGTAGCTGGAAGAAGGGTTCCAAAGGCAACAGGTTGGTTCTATAACATCTGTGGCGTGTTGGGTTATCCCCGCTTAATCAAATTCTTCTTTTGGAATTTTTGACTGCTTGATGATGGCCATCAGCGTGCCAATGGGAATCGGACGGTTTTTCCCATGCAGTGGAACTGCGACCATTACGCCAGAATAAGTGTTTTTGTAAATCTGATGACTTCCTTTTTGGCGAGAGAGAACAAAACCTTGAGACAAGAGAATACGGATTAAGCGATTAGCGGTGATTGGCCGCATGGGATAATCTAACATTGGCGGGCAAGCTTATTTCCACGTCATCAATAATCGGACGATGATCGAAAACGGGTATTTTTTCGCCTCCTGCGGCCAATTCCGTCAGCCATAGCTCCAGGACTTCTCTCGCGTTTTCTTTCGCGTCCTCAAAACTCCGGCCAAAAGTCACGCAACCGGGAAAATCAGGAAAAGATACGTTGAACCCGCCTTCTTGCGCTGGATCGAAAACCGCAGAATATCTAAGGATTTTTCTTTTCATGCGATTCATTTTAATTTAGTTCCAGCATGGAATACAACACGCCGTCATTTGATGGTGTTTGGGCGCCCCGCTCATTGCGCTAACCGTAGCCTATCGGGATTGGGGATTCAAATGGATTAGGGGGCTGTCGCCCAATTGCTCGGCGTGGGTGTTCTTCACCCCGCCGTCCTTAATGAAGAATAAACTCACATTAAAAAATAAGGAATTCGAGGTGAAGAACAACTCGAACAGCGTTTGTCGCTTCTATTTTTCCATTTGGCGACAGCCCATTAGGGGTGGAGACTCCCGCTCATCTCTTTTTTGATTTTCATTATCACAGGAAGCTGTTTTTTTAGTTTGACCGAAATGCCCAACTCCCTGGCTATCGGACCCAAAGCTTTCGATAAAACGGCGTCCCGAATATGAAGCTCTGATGGTTTTTGATCGTACTTTTTTATGGTTTCAAATATATTTTGGGCGACCGCTTCGCAAGTACCCGCTTCTGGCTCTATCACGTTTATCCGAAAGATGAATCCAGAAGCGCGATGCGCCACAATCACCGTCCGAAGCCAATATGGGCGGTCTTGGTCATCGCCTATCAAATCCAAATTGAAAAAGGCGTCCACCTCCCAAACCATTTCGCCGGAAGATTTAGCGTCCTTGAGCGCTTTGAGCGTAAGCGGATCAACTTTTATCTCTGGCGCCGCCGCTTCTTTTTTTGCCGCCGGCTTTTCGAAAATGGTTGGAACGGGTGAATCTGGCGCGCTGTCGGGGCCTGGCAGATACACCAACACCTCGTCTGCGCCTTCTACGGCTTTTTCAGGATTTTTTTCATAATCCACCGCAAATAAACAAGCGCAATGAAGTATGGAGATCAGGGCCTGAGCCTCGCTCTCATTCACATGCCAGTTTGAACAACTGCAAGTAAGCGTCAAACGTGTACATCCTGCCGCGCTTGCCGCCGGGAATTTCTTTGAGTATCCCAAATCGCTCCAAATCGGCCACCAGTTTGTACGCTGACGCCGATGACACTTCCGCCACCTCACCCACTTTGGCGGCGTTGATTAGCGGGCGTTGATACAAATAATGGACGATCTTCCGGGCATTGGCCGTCCTGCTACCTAGCGCTTGTATTTGGGTATCCACCTGCTTTTGCAGTTTCAGGATGTTATCGAAAGTGGCGATACCGCTTTCCGCAGTTTTTATAATCCCCACCAGGAAAAATTTGAACCATTGCGCGAGGTCGTTCTTTTCTCTCACCCTCATCAGGTTGTCGTAATAGTGCGTCCGGTTGCGCTCGAAAAAGTCCGATAGGTACAGCACAGGCTGTTTCAATATCCCTTTGCCTACCAGATACAATGTAATCATTAACCGTCCCACCCGCCCATTTCCGTCCAGAAACGGGTGGATGGTTTCAAACTGGTAATGGATCAGGGCAATTTTTAATAGTTCCGGGAAATACTGCGTATCGTTATGCGCGAACTTTTCGATATCGCCCATCAACTCGCCGATGGATGTATGAGGAGGCGGCACGAAAACCGCATCATCAATGCTCGCCCCGCCAATCCAGTTCTGGCTCCGCCTGAACTCGCCGGGTAGTTTATGTTTGCCGCGCACGCCTTGTAGCAAGGTTTTATGTGATTCACATATTAATCGTGTGGAAAAGGGGAGAGTCTTTAAGTTCTCTATTGCCTCATTCATGGCCGCTACATAGTTTTGCACTTCTTCCCAATCGTCTCTTTTATCCAATGCGACATCTTCCTTTTGCAGAAGAGCCTCCTCCATGTTCGTTTGCGTGCCTTCGATTTTGCTCGACTGGGTAGCCTCCTTAAAGACATGCATGCTAATAAACAAATCAATATTGGGAATGTAGTCGGAGTACATATCCAGCTTGCCCAGCTTCCGATCAGCCTCTCCAAGGAGTTTAATCAATTCCATGTCGTTCAACTCCCAAACCCGATTAATCGGATTGGGCTGAAAACTCTTGTGGTACCCTTGCTGAATGTAACGGCCCGGCTGGAAGTTTTTCATCGAAGCGCCCAATTTAAAGAAAACTAAAACAAGCTCGGCGGCTGTTTTAGATTTTACGCCAAAACTAAAATAACGCAACTTATTATTTTAGATTTTGCGTTAAAACTAAAATAGTGCAAGTTGTTATTTTAGTTTGGCGGTATTGCAACATATGCCACTCTATGATCAATTATTTCTCGCCCACAAATTAAAAACCTTCCCAAAACCACAAATAGCTTGATTCCCTCACGGTTTATCGTTTAATTTGTAGAGTCATTTGTGGTGGGCGTAGCTCAGCTGGTAGAGCGTTGGATTGTGGTTCCAAATGTCGAGGGTTCAAGCCCCTTCGCCCACCCCATTTTTTGCCATGCGTTTATCATTCACTTTTCCCTTCCTATAACCTGTCAACGGCCTTTTTGATAAAAAAAACGATTCTCCGCATTTCTTCCGTTGAAAAAGCGGATTAAAAGGATTAGACTTCATGGATTTTAACGCTCCGGTTTTATTTCAGGTGGGATCGGGCGGCGTTTTTTCGGTGTTTCCAAATCCGCCGGAAGGGGATATGCTCCGCGTTTTACGCGGGTTTTATCCCGGCGGTTTTTTACGCGCTAATTGGGACGGAAAATGATCGAGATACATCCTTTGATGCTTGCGATACAGGCCGCGAACTTCCTGTTCATGCTCTGGTTCCTTAACAGGTTCGTTTTCAAGCCCATTCTCAAGGTTGTGGAAGAGCGGGAAAACAAGTTCAAGGGGCTCGACCGCGATGGGAAGGCTTTGTTGGAGCGCGGCGAAAAAGCGTTGGGCGATTACGAGAAAAAACTGGCGAAGCTTCGCCACGACTCTGCAGAGGTTACTGGCGTCGCCCGTAAAGAGGCGCAGGAAGCCGCGCAGAAGATAATCGAAGAGGCCAAAGGCTCTTTCAAGCAGGCGGTGGACAAGGCTCGCGCCGACATAGCAAAAGATGTGGAGACCGCAGGCCCTGCTATTAAAAAAGATGTGTCGTTGTTCGCAGGGTTGATAGCCTCGAAAATTATGGGGAGGGACATGAAGTGACTCTGCGCTCTCCTCTGGTTATTCTTCTTCTCGCCGGGCTTGCCCTGATGGAGGGCGTGGCGTGGGCGTCGGGCATCCCGATGGCCACGGAGTGGGACTGGAAACGCGACGGCGGCAGGATTCTCAATTCCCTCGTCGTGTTGAGCGCCGTTGTTTATCTGGTCATCCGGTTCGGCGCGCCGGTGTTCCGCAAACGGGCGGATGACATCGCCGGCAAGTTCGAGTCGCTGGAAAACGCCAAACGCGACGCGGAAGCCAAGCTTAAGGAATACGAAGCCCGCCTCGTCCAGATCGAGGTGGAGGCCAAAAAGATACACGAAGAAGCCGTCGCCGAAGGCGCGGTGATAAAGAAGCTTGTGATTGAGCAGGCGGAGAGCTCGGCCAAAAGAATCGTGGAGAAAGCCACGGAGCAGATACAGATGGAGTCCGCCCGCGCCCGCGAGAAACTTCGCGACGAGGC
>JADGAO010000099.1 GCA_015231995.1 Nitrospinota bacterium
CCGCGTTTTCGAAGAAAAACGTTTTGAGGCGCGACGCTCACACCTGCCAGTATTGCGGCTCCCAGGGAAAAGACCTTACGATGGACCACGTTCTTCCGCGTTCGCTCGGTGGCGCGTCGTCATGGGACAACGTTGTGGCCGCATGCAGGCGATGCAACCTCAAAAAAGGGAGCAGAACCCCGGCGGAAGCCGGTTTTATCCTTATGAAAAAACCGCGCAAGCCGCTGTTTCTCATCCATTCCAATATGCTCGAGAACACACCCAAAACGCATATGGAGGCATGGTTGCGGTATATCCCCAAACTGGAAATCACGGACTGACCGTCCAATGCGGACGTAGGGCGCATCGTACTGCGCCATCCTCATTTTTCCCTCGCCCCTTACGGGAGAGGGAAAGCCATGAGCGATAGCGAATGGCAGGGTGAGGGGTGTGGAACAAGAAATTGAAGAGGAAACGGCTCGCGGCTTCTACATCACACCCTGGGGTCGAGCGCGTCGCGCACTCCCTCGCCGAGCATGTTGTACCCCATCACAGTGAAGAGTATCGCAAGGCCCGGAAAGACCGACAGCCACCACGCAAACTCGATGTTGTCTTTGCCAAGCGTCAGTATGTTGCCCCAGCTTGGGGTTGGCGGCTGTACGCCTATTCCCAAAAACGACAACGCGGATTCCGTAAGTATGGCCCCCGCCACGTCCAGCGTCACCGACACCAGCACAGGCGACATGGCGTTGGGCAGTATGTGACGGAAGATTATGCCGATATCGCCAACACCCATGGCGCGGGCGGCGGTTACGAAGTCGCGCTCCTTTAACGCGAGGAACTCCGCTCTCGCAAGCCTGGCCACCCCCATCCAGCCCGTCACGCCGATGACGATCATAATGTTGTAGATGTTTGGCGTCAGGAACGCTATTACGGCGAGGATAAGGAAAAACGTCGGAATCGTAAGCATGATATCAACGAGCCGCATCAGCAGGTTATCCACCCAACCGCCGAAATAACCCGCCACCGACCCGATCAAAAGCCCGATGATAGTGGCTATACCCACGGCCACCAGCCCCACCGTAAGCGATATGCGCGAGCCAAATATCATCCGGGAGAAGACGTCGCGCCCAAGGTCGTCCGTGCCGAACGGGTGCGTCAGAGACGGCGGCAGTAGCGACGCCTTCGTGTTGATGAAGGAGGGGTCGTATGGGGCGATGTGTGGCGCGAAAATGGCCGCGATGAAAAGCGACACGACTATCACCCCGCCCGCTATGGCAAGCTGGTTGCGGGAAAAACGCTCCCAGAAAATCCGTTTGTAGCTTTTGGCCGGCGCGCTACTCATAGTGAATCCTCGGATCTACGAAGGCATACGCCATGTCCGCCAGCAGGTTTGCGAACAGCGTCAGGAACGAGCCCATCACAAGAATCCCCATTATCAAAGGATAGTCCCGCGCCATCACCCCCTGGTAGAAAAGCTGGCCCATGCCGGGGATGGAGTAAATGGTCTCGAAAATAACCGAGCCTCCGATGAGGCCGGGTATGGACAACGCCATTATCGTGACCACCGGCAACATGGCGTTTTTGAGGCAGTGTTTGTATATCACGACGCTTTCGGGCAACCCTTTGGCGCGGGCGGTGGTGACGTAATCCTGCCGTATCACCTCCAGCATGTTCTGCCGTGTGAAGCGCGACAGCCCGGCAAGGCTGGTGAAACCGGCGACGAGCGTCGGCATAAGAAGGTGCCGGGCATAGTCGGTGAACTTGCCCCATGTGGAAAGCTCGTTGTGGTTTATCGAGGTCAGCCCGGAGATGGGAAGCCAATCGAGCCACACGCCGAAAACCATCATAAGCAGAAGCGCCATCCAGAACGTGGGCATGGCGAACCCGAAGAAGACCAGCGCCGTGGTGACTTTGTCGAACGCCGAATGCCGTTTGACCGCCGAAAGCACGCCGAGCGGCAGGGCGACGGCCATTACGATGAGAAGCGAGATGGAGTTTAGCAGGAGCGTCACCGGTATGCGCTCCGTTATTTTGTCCACCACCGGGCGCGCGTCCATGGAGAAAGAGGCGCCGAAGTCGAGCCTGACAATGTCCGACAGCCAGAGGAAATACTGGACGATCACCGGCCTGTCGAGGTGGTATAGTTCCCGCAGTTTCTTGACCGCCTCCGGCGAGGCGTTCGGATTCAAATCCTGCAAAAGCTCTGTCGGGTCGCCCGGAGCCAGATGGATGATGAAAAACGATATCAGCGTAATCCCGATCATCATCGGGAACATCAATAAAAGACGGCGTATGACGTAAGCTCGCATTTCTTCCTTCTTCAAACTTCAAGGGACGGAGATATGGAAGATATGATAGACAAATCCGTGGAGGTTTGGAACATTCCTGTTGAGGCTTGATTTCTGCCGGCGGCGGCGGAGTGAAGATACTTCCTTTGTCCCCCTTGTATAGCAAGGGGGAGCTCCACAACGTGGAGAGGGGGGGGGGAGAACTCAACCTCCACCCAGCCGTCGAATGTACACGAACACCCACGCCGAGCATTTGGGAGACAGCCCCCATATTGTCATTGCGAGGACGCCTCTGGCGTCCGTGGCAATCTCAGAATTATCCTGGATCGCCACGCCACCTGGGAGGTGGATCGCGATGACACGGTTGAGCGTTGATTTTCAACTCAACCCACGCCTCACTTTTACGTTATCAGGGAATCAAGGGATTATTGACACACCGCTTATTAAGCCATAAAATCTGATTAGGCTTCATATTGTTTGATGACCCTTGGCATGGGCGACATCGAACAGTTTCAGAGGAAGATGGCATGGCCTCTAAAAAGCATACGCCGTTCATTTCGGCCATACTTTTACTCATGTCACTGGCCGTTTTATCCGGTTGCGGTTCCGGCCCCGGCTCCGACGGGCTGGAGCGGAAAAGCGGCGTCTCCCTTAACCTGACCTGGCCCAAGGGTTATAGTTTCGATTCCAACTCCTCCCAGGTCAGTTCCGTTTCATCTCCCAGAATGATGTCCGCTCCGGCTTACGTCACCAGTTGCCGGGTCACGATTTCCGGGCCGGAAATGTCGCCTATTACGCTGGACGTTCCGCTTTCGAGCGGGCAGGTGAGCGGGTCTGTGACTCCCGGCGAACGGAATTTCAGCGTGGTGGTGGAAACGAATATCGGGCTTACTTTCACCGGCTCGACGAGCGCCACCCTTGTTCCCGGCAATAACAGCGGTATTTCCATCCAGCTTGCGGTCAATGCCCCGCCGGTTGCGACGCTTGCCGTTTCCAACCTTTCCCCCAAACCCGGCGAAGCGGTTACTTTAACCGTCACAGTCACCGATCCCGATACGAGCGACGTTCATACATTCGCATGGGACGGCGGCGGCGGGAGCGTCAGCGGGTCCGGTTCCACAGTGACATGGGTGGGGACTGTGCCCGGCGATTACACCGTCTCGGTTATCGTGCGCGACGGGATGGGCGGGATGGCGACGTTAAGCGCGCATATCTCCATGATCAATCATCCACCGGTCATAAACTCCATCTCATCCGACAAGACGACGGTCAAACCGGGAGACGTGATCAATCTTTCCTGCTCCGCAACGGATCCAGATAACGATCCTCTGACTTATTACTGGGAGAACGACAAGGGGTGGTCCGCTGGGGGACAGAACACATCCTATACGGTCGGGAACCTGGCTAATCCCTCAGTCACAATCACTTTTACATGCATAGTCAGCGATGGAAAACCCGGAGGCGTGGTCAGGAGATGGTTATCCGTAGGGGCGGCCAGCTCTGCGCCGCTTGCCAGCCTGTTCCCTGACGCGAACCTGGGAGCCTGCGTGGTCGCCGCATTCCCCAACGCCACGACAACGGCGCAGGTGACAGGCTCGCTGGATTGTAGCAACAAGTCTATCTCCAACCTTGCGAACATCGGGTACCTTACGGGGCTTACATGGCTTGCCCTGCAATCCAACCAGATAGTTAACGTTTCGCCGTTGTCGAGCCTCGGCGGGTTGACATATCTGGATTTGGCTTACAACAGCATTGCGACGGGCGTTGTCTCTTTATCCGGCCTTAATAGCGCCGATATCTACCTGAGCGGCAACCCAGGCATGCCCTGCGCCGCGCTCCATACCCTGATCTGCGGAACCGGCAACATGGTTGTCGGCGGGGTTTGCGCTCCGGCTTCGCACGGCCTTGGCGCAAACGTTGAGATATCCTTCAACGGCATCGGCACGATTGACACGCCCACCAACGGCGTGAACTGCGGCGGGGGGACTTTGCAACCGCCATCCACGCCTGTGGGCGTGACTGCGCTTGGCGGGGACGCGCAGGTGACGGTAGGCTGGGGCAATGTTCTAAGCGCCACGTCGTACAATATTTATTGGACCACCACCCCGCCGGTAACGACGGCCAGCGCAAAGATACCCGGCGTCGCTTCGCCGCACATGCACACCGGATTGACGAACGGGACGCCATATTATTACGCCGTGACTGCGGAGAACCCGGTCGGTGAAAGCGCGCTATCGTCACAGGTTAGCGCAACGCCGCAGGCCGCTCTTCCCACTGCGCCCACCGGGCTGAGCGCCGCAGGCGGTAACGCGATGGTGACGTTAACCTGGAACCCTGTGGCAGGGGCCATATCGTACAATCTGTACTGGACCATAACGCCCCCCGTTACGCTGGCAAGCAACATGATTCCCGTCGTCGTGTCGCCATACAATCACATTACGGATATAAACGGGGTGACATTTTATTATAGAGTGACGGCGGTGAACGCGGCTGGAGAAGGCCCCCTATCGGCGCAGGTCAACGCGACGACGCAGGCGCCGTTGGCGACGTGCTATTGTCACGACACTTTGCCCGGGCCGCCTTATACGCCAATCAACGTCACCGCCAGCGGCGGGTGCGCGTCTCCGTCTATTCCGACTTGCGGCGAGTGGCAGTCCGCGACGGAGTTTATCCCGCTTAGCGTTCCTGGCGACGGCACATGGCCCGGGCCATGGTCAAGCGGACACATGGTGCATCCATGGTGGGAGACCGGCATTCCGGGGTGCCAATACACTATAACTTGTCCGTAACACAGGATGTTTCCATATTTGTTGCGTTGAAGCGTTTCCGAAGGAGGCGGAATCATGTGTTGCGCGAGATTATTGCTTCATTGACTCTTTGACCAATTTCAACTATATTTCAGAAGGCTTTTATCACTAAAAGACGTTATAAATAGCCGGCCTGGCTGGCTACGGCTATATTGCGCCTAGAGGACGGTCATGAAGGTGTCTCGTAACAATACGGCGGCTGTTTCAGCCCTTTTGTTAACCATAGTTATTTCCATGCTGTCCGGTTGCGGCTCCGGCCCCGGTTCGGATGGGTTGGAGAAAAAAGGCGGTATTTCCCTTAACCTGGACTGGCCGTCCGGCTACTCTTTCGACGCCAGCACATCGCAGTTAAGCTCCACATCCTCCCCTAAAATGTCAGCCGCCCCGGCTTATGTCACAGGTTGCAGTGTAACCGTTTCCGGAGCCGACATGTCGCCTGTGACGTTGGACGTTCCGCTTTCGACCGGACAGGTGAGCGGGTCGGTGCCCCCCGGCGAACGGCATTTCAGCGTTGTGGTGAATACAAATATCGGTTTGACTTTCACCGGCTCGACGAGCGCCACTCTAGTTCCCGGCTATAACGGCGTGATCAGCATCGGGCTCTCCGTCAACAGCCCCCCGGAGTTGAGCGGCATATCCGTAAGCAACAGTTCGCCCAGGAAACGCGAATCCGTGACGCTTACCGCGACAGTGGCGGATCAGGACACTGCAGACACCCAAAGCTTCACATGGGGCGGCGGCGGGGGGAGCGTTTCAGGCTCCGGCTCTTCGGTCGGCTGGTCTGCGGACAAGAGCGGCTCGTACACCGTAACAGTCGCGGCCAGCGACGGGCATGGCGGCGTCGTGCGCGGCAGCGCCGTCATCAACGTGAGGAACGTTACCCCTGTAATTAATTACGTCGCGGCGGACATGACGACTGTGTCGGTCGGCGATGTGGTCAACATAGATTGTTCCGCGTCGGACGCGGACGGGGACAGGCTCTCGTACACATGGTCCGACGGCAATGGATGGGTAGCGTCAGGGGCGGCGTCCCACTACAAGGTTAGCTTGGCGGGGGTCACAACCCTCACATGCGAGGTTGACGATGGAGACGCTAACGGCAGGGCCAGCGGGTCGGTGCGGATAAGCGCCAGCGGTTCTTCGTCCCTTGCCCCTACTGGCGTAGCGGCCCTTGGCGGGAATACTCAGGTGACGATAACCTGGAATCCGGTCGCCGGAGCAACGTCGTACAACCTGTATTGGAGCGCGTCGCCCGGAGTCACAACGGCGAGCTCTAAGATAGCGGGGGTAAACTCGCCACACATGCATACGGGATTGTCGAACGGAACCACTTATTATTATGCCGTGACAGCGGTGGGTCCGTCAGGGGAAAGCCCGTTATCCGCAGAGGTTAGCGCGATGCCGCAGGCGGTTGTCGTAATACCCAACGCGCCGACTGGCGTGACAGCAGTCGGCGGTATAAATCAGATAACGGTAAACTGGAACCTTGTTCCGGGAGCCACTTCGTACAAGATTTACTGGCTTACTTCTCCCGGCGTAGTTCCCGGCCTGAGCGCGCCGAACTGGATGGGCACCGCTTCCCGTCCCTTTATACACACTACAATTGACGGGCTGACGACGGGAGTCCCTCACTATTACATTGTCACGGCTGTGAACGCGGCTGGCGAAGGCCTTCCATCGGTGGAAGTTAGCGCTACGGCGGTTGTGGCTGGCGTGACCACTGTCGAGGGGCATGTCCGATATGGAAACTTCGTCTTTGTCCAGGGCGTCACTGTGCAGTTATACGGGGCGCCGTCGTGGAGTGGCGGGGTGGCGTCAACGCTTATAAGCGACGCGAATGGGTTCTACGCGTTCGCAAGCGTGGCGTATCCGGCTTCTTTCGACAGCACATACATTGATTTGTTGTACGCCACTTTGCCAAACCCGCCCTACACTGGCATTACATGGGGTTGCACGGTGGCCGGTACGATTGCGACGTGCGATTTCGAACTGGCCAAGCCATCCGGCGTTGTTATTACCGGGAATAATGCTAATGCGAACCTGACCATTACCATAACTCCGCCAATAGAAGCGTACAGTTGCGACGCTACGATTAGTCAGGGAGGGCCTGCTTTGGCGTCATCCGGGGCGCCCTCGCTCTTTACCGGGGCCTGGGTATGGTCGCCGACCAATCCTATCGCCGGTCTCTCGCCTGGCCTTACTTATGATTTGAATTATCATTGTTATGACACTTTTGGCAATACGGTTAGTTATTCCGTTACGCCAACGTCGTTTATATACTAGAGACAGCAGGGTATTCTTGCTTTACTCGTTATGCCTTTTGCGTCAGGCACACGGCGCCGCAAAAATTGAAACCGAATATGTACAATTCGCCGGGAGTGGACAGCGATGTTAAATAAAATCGCGGCTCTTACAGTTATTATCCTTTGTTCCGTCACGGCGAACCTTTTCGCCGCCACTACGCCGATAGGCGCCAAGGCTGTGCATGTGCAGGGCGACGCCCGCGTCATTTCCGCCAAAACCGCAAAGGAAAGCAAAATCGTGGTCGGCGCCATCATCGAGGAGGGCGACAGGATAAAGACCGCGCGCAACGGGATCGTCGAGGTGGAATTCGACAACGGCGACCTGATACGCGTTGACGTCGGCACCGACATGACGATACGCTCGCTTCATCGCGACGACAGCGGCTCCTCGTTCTCCATATTCAACCTCGTGCTCGGAAGGGTCAAATCGGCCGTCAGCAAGCTGGTTACGGCGGATTCCAAGTTCGAGTATCACACGAAAGCGGCTATCTGCGGCGTAGGCGGAACGCCTCCGTTCATTGTGGAGTTCCGCTCCGACAAGGTGAACGTGGACCTGCTTGGCAAACCGGGCGACAGCGGGTTTGTTTATGTGCAGGGGTTCGATTCGGCCAAAACGCTGGTCACCCTCATGGCCGGGACCAACACGACAGCCGCATTCGGCAAGGCGCCGATGCAACCTGCCCCTATATCGCCGGCCAGGATACAGTTGCTCAACCGCACCATACCGTTCAGCACAAAAACCAAGGAACAGAGCGGGGTGGAAGGGCCGGACAAAGGCGACTCCGCAGATGACAAGAAAGACAAGGGAGCGGGTGGAGCCAAAGACGCCGGTCCGTCCGGGGCGGGAGCGGGGCCATCCGACATAGGCGAGAAGCTCGTCACTACGACTCTTACAAACAACCTGTCCGTTCCCAGGCAGATAGACGCCACTAAGGCGACTTCTCTAGCCGGAGCCAATTCGCAGACCACCTCGCAACAGGGCGCGCTTGGAGGGGAGACTCAATCGGGGGCGGGGGCGGGGTCCAATACGCCGCCACCGATAGCCACATTCAACATAAATGTCAACTTCAGGTGATCATGGGTAAATCTGTCTGGCTTGCGGGGTTTCTGTGTTCCATGATGTTCTGCGTCTCTTTTGCGGAGGAGAGCGTCTCTAAAAATGAAATCGGCGCTCTGACCGTTTCGGCGACAGCCAATTACGGGACATGGAGTTCCATAGCGGGGGATAACAAAGGTTCTCAGGGGCTGGCTTATTTTCAAGCCGCTTACGATGGGGACGGCTGGGGCCTGGCGGCGACTGGGAAGGGCGCCAACACGTCGTATAAAACCGTTCTCAGCGAAGAGCGGCTGGAGTTCACCACGCTCACTGACACCAGCGTTTCTTCGTATTATTCCCATAAAATCGGCGATCTTTTATTGCGTGGCGGGGTGGATTTGAGCCTCCCTACCGGGAAACACGCTTATTCAAGCAGTGAGCTGGGCAGGATTGTCACCGACCCGTTGAGCCAGGACCTGATGATGTTAAACACATACGGAGCGGGGACAAACGTCATTCCCCATTTTATGGCGGTGCAAAGGTTCAGCGACGAACTTACGCTTGGCGGCGGCCTGCGTTACGAGTTCACCGGGTCGTACGATCCCACCACGGATGTCAGCAATGACATGCTCGATCCGGGCGAGCGGCTTATGCTGATGCTCAACGGGGCGTGGATAGCCACGGATAACGATTATTTCCTGTTGAGCTTGATATACAACTACTCCAGCGTGGACAAGCAGGAGGGGACGGAAATTTTCCGCACGGGCGACATGTATTCCTTGGAAGTCAGGTACATCAGGAAGTGGGAAGAGGATTTCAACAGCATATTCAGCCTCTCATACCGCCAGCAGGAAAAAAACAAGATGCTCAGCGAGGGGAACGTCCTCAATAGCGAGTTGTCCAACTCCAACAACAATTCATGGGAAGCTTACGTTAACAACATATACCGTTACTCGGATGATTTTTCGTTCACGGGGATGGCTGGATACAAACAGGTTTTCCCGAACGGACTCAATGAGGACGAGGCTTTATTCGACGGGGGACGATGGAAGGCTTATGTGGAGCCTGGCGCGATGTGGTTCCTCAGCCCGGTTAATTACCTGTCGGGCAAGGTGCGTTATTCGTACATACTCGACAAAAAGGACGCGTTCGCGTCTGACGACAGCGGATATAACGTGTTCAACGTCGACATCGGGTACACATACAGCTTTTAGGCGGACTCTGGCAATATTCGGGCCTTCAATTTCCGGATTTCCAGAGTGGTCAATATCGTAACTGGCGCATTTGGCCTGCGGACATCCACATACAAAAAAGCCGTCCGGCGAATTATCTGCCTGACATAAAAAAAAGAGGCGCGCAATATTTGCGGTCATTCGCATGGGAAACATTGGGTTGTCGCCAAATGGTATAAAAACAGAAGCTACAAACGCTGTTCGATGTGTTCAGCGCCTCGAACTCCTTGTCTTTTAATCTGAGTTTACTCTTACTTAAGGACGGCGGGGTGAAGAACACCCACGCCGAGCATTTGGGAGACAGCCCCAACATACGCGGTGGCCGATGAACATAATCATTAAAAAACGGGAGTCTTTTTCGCATGAGCTGGGCCTACCTTTTTCTGGCGATAATATCCGAGGTGACCGGAACGACCTCCGTTAAACTTTCGCAAGGTTTCACACGGCTGACGCCGTCGGTTTTGATATTTGTGTTCTACGGAATCAGCCTTGCGGCTTCAGGCGTGGCGTTGAAGAAAATTGACATCAGTGTTGCATACGCCGTATGGAGCGGTCTTGGGACGGTTTTGATAGTCTCCATCGGCGCGATAGTCTTCAAGGAACCTCTATCGGCCATGAAAATTTTCTACATAGCCGTTATAATAGCCGGAGTGGTCGGATTGAATATGAGCGGGGCGGGCCGCTGATCCGCCGTTGACAGTTTGTTCGAGGAAAAATGAGGAAACGAAAAGTGCTTATTCCGACAATAATGATGGCCGTTATCGCGGTAGTCCTTTTGTACATCGGCCACCGCAACGGACGTGGTCAGGAGGTGGAAGGGTTAAAGCTGGCCTTCTCCATGATAGTTAACGTATTGCCGCTGTTAGCGCTGGTATTTATCGTCGCTGGCATGGCGCAAACGATGATGCCACACGAGAAGGTTGTGGCGCTTGTCGGGAACGAGTCGGGGTTAAGAGGCATACTCATCGGCGCGGTAGCCGGGGGGCTTACGCCCGGCGGCCCCTTTGTTACAATGCCGCTTGTGGCCGGTTTCCTTGGCGCCGGGGCGAGCGTGGGTACGATGGTGTCGTTCATGACGGCCTGGTCTCTGTGGGCGGTTCAGCGATTGCCTATGGAGATGGGGATACTGGGCTGGAAATTTACGGTGGCGCGGCTTGCCAGCACGTTCATTTTTCCGCCTATCGCCGGGCTTATCGCGCAGTCGTTCTTCTCGGACTTCAAGTAGGACGGTTCGAGAACCGCCCTTCGATAAGACGGGGCCGTCCCGATGCGCCCTGCGGCGGAATTGGGTTTAGCCCGGATTCCGAAGTTGAAAACGCTTTGGCTCCTGATTGCTTTGTTTTTCA
>JADGAO010000009.1 GCA_015231995.1 Nitrospinota bacterium
TCGGAGCCGGTTATCGCAAGGTTTTCATCGAGCTTCAGGCCGAGAAATTTTACCTCTTCGATTTTCAGAAGAGTGGGGTCTATATCCGAAACGGGTGGCCTGAACCCGCTCTGGGCGTTCGCGGACGCGACTGCCCACAGCGTCATCGCAAACGCCGCCATAAAAGAGGTATGGCTTGATGAAAACTTCATTTAATCACCAGAAATATATCTGGCTTACGACGAACAACCAGATACCGTCAACGAAATGCCAGTAGATTCCGGCTCCCTTGGCGAAAGTGTGGCTCACCTTCCCTCTCATCGCCGGGATGAGAACGCACAGGAACATGCAAAGCCCGATAAAAACGTGGGAGGCGTGAAAACCGGTGATCGAATAAAACGCCGAGCTTTTGGCGTTCGTCCCGAACGTGAAACCCTCGTGGATAAGGTGGCCGTACTCGTAAACGCTACAGCCGAGAAACAGGCCGCCGAGTAAAATGGAGACGCCGACCCAGTTGGCGAACCCCTTTTTGTCACCAGCATCAAGCCTCATCTCGCCCAGATGGTACGTCGCGCTGGACGAGAGCAGTATTACCGTCATGACAATCGGCAGAGCCACGCCGATCTCCGGCGAACCGGGAGGGGGCCAGACGTTGGCCGAAAGCCTTAGCATCCAGTAAGAGACGAACATCGCAAGGAAGATCAGCGCCTCCGACACGATGAAGATGGGCAAGCCCGTCAAAGCATGGCCGGTTTCCTTGTGAGCGTTGGCAAGGCCTTCGCTGACCCATCCGGCTACGCCCCATACGATGAACGGAACGCCTATGCCAAGCGACAACGCGGACATGAGTCCCTTGTGGTATTGAAAGAACATTGCGAAGGCTATTGGGATGGCGAAGAAAATCCCGACGACGAGGATGAAAGGGTATGGGCTGGTCTCCCAATGGTGTTGCCCGGGATGGCTTTGGCTGTGATCCATATTGCCTTTCCAAAATGTTATGCGAAAACGACCCGATTGACGGCCCGGACAGTTGCCCTTCAAAACGCGCTGGATACGGATATGGCTTTTGTTATCGTTGAATTATTCCTATCGTTTGGTATGTCGCCAGGGTAATTTATGCTACCCGGTTTATCGTAGGTCTCCTCCTGAAAAGAATCGCCAGCCTCGCGGAACATTGCAAATTAAGGCTGTGGCGGATAAGACACTTTATATAATATAATCGTCATCAGACTAAAAGTCACGGGGGATTTCGTTGGACAAGCCGGTTGAGGCGGGCAAACACCCTGCCATTTTGAAGAATGAGGCGGGAACTTACTGGTGGTGCTCCTGCGGGCAATCCGGTTCGCAACCGTTCTGTGACGGGACTCATAAAGGGACGGGGATAGCCCCGTTGGAAGTCAAGATAACGGCTCCAGGCGAATTCCACTGGTGCATGTGCAAGCGCACAAAAAACCCGCCCTGGTGCGACGGCTCCCATAAAATACCAGCTGTGACAGCAGAGTAGGGACGGCGCCTGTTTATACTTTTAAAAGGGGATGCTTCATGGCAAACGAAACCGTAACGATCACCGATAACTCCACAGGCAAATCCATCGACCTCCCCATCAAAAGCGGCACACATGGCCCTCGTGTAATTGACATCGCCAAACTCCAGTCGGAGCTGGGTATGTTCACATTCGACCCAGGGTTCATGAGCACTGCGGCCTGCGAAAGCGGCATCACGTTTATTGACGGAGACAAAGGCGTGCTGTTGTACCGGGGCTACCCCATCGAACAGTTGGCTGAGCATAGCGATTTCATGGAGACCTGTTACCTGTTATGGTACGGCAGGCTCCCCACCGCCGACGAAAAACAGAAGTTCGACGGGATCATCTCGCATCACACGATGGTTCACGAAGGCCTTCACAACTTTTATAACGGCTTCCGCAGGGATGCGCATCCGATGGCGATAACCGTGGGCGTGGTTGGCGCGTTGTCGGCTTTCTATCACGATTCGCTGGACATCTGGAACGACAGGCACAGGGAAATATCGGCGCACAGGCTCATCGCCAAGATGCCCACAATCGCCGCAGGGGCCTACAGATTTTCGCGCGGTGAGCCGTTCGCCTATCCCAAGAACAAGCTCAAGTACGCCGAGAATTTCCTGCACATGATGTTCTCGTTCCCCACGGAGGAATATCAGGTGAACAAGGTGGCGGCCGAGGCGCTGGACCTCATTTTCCTTCTCCACGCCGATCACGAGCAGAACGCTTCCACCGCCACCGTGCGTCTGGCCGGATCGTCGCAGGCCAACCCGTTCGCCTGCATGTCGGCTGGGGTGGGCGCGCTCTGGGGCCCAGCCCACGGCGGCGCGAACGAAGCGGTGATCAAAATGCTCCAGCATATCGGCGACGTCAAACATGTGGACAAGGCCGTCGAACGCGCCAAGGATAAAAACGACACGTTCCGGCTGATGGGTTTTGGCCATCGCGTGTACAAGAACTACGACCCACGGGCCAAAATCATCCGCAAGGCTTGCATGGACGTGCTAAAAGAGCTTAAGGTGAGCGACCCTCTTTTCGATATCGCCATGAAGCTCGAAGAGATCGCGCTTAAAGACCCGTATTTTATCGAGAAGAAACTCTATCCGAACGTGGACTTCTATTCCGGCATAATCCTCCGCGCCATCGGCATACCCACCAGCATGTTCACTGTGATTTTCGTCATCGGGCGCACCATCGGCTGGATAAGCCAGTGGAACGAGATGATGACGGAGAAGAACCTCAAGATCGGCAGGCCGCGCCAGCTGTACACTGGCCCGGCGATACGCGATTACGAGCCGGTGGAGAAGAGGAAGTAGGGCGGCGGCGGATCATTGTCATTCTGAACGTAATGTCATTCTGAGCGAAGCGAAGAATCTATCAAATAGAATATTCAATTCTACTTTGGTTCAGTCGAGAGCTTGTTCTGATGAGCGTAAGCGAAGAAGGAACTCCTTCAGGATGACAAGATATGGAAATAGTTTGATTACGCAAAGCTCTCCTTCCCGATGCGATATTGATTGCTCCCTTTTTACCGGCGTGATAGAAGTCAGCGTGGTTTGAAATGAAAAAATTTTTACTTGAGCATGACGGAAAGCTCTTCTTGCAACCGGAGCCAGAATGAATAACAGGGTCAGGGAGATACAGAAAAAGATAGAAGAGTTGGAAGCGGAAATGGAATCCCTTCTTACGTCGGCTCAGGAAAAATTTTATTACCATGTGGCGGAAGGACGGATATTTTTCGAGGAAACCGTCCGCGAATACCATAAACGGGTGCGTGAGCCAGTCCTGCTGTTTATCAAGAACGCCAATTTATTGCATGTCCTCCTGGCTCCGTTCGTTTACTCCATGATCTTGCCGATAGCCTTTGCTGATATCGCCGTCACGCTATTTCAATTCATCTGTTTTCCCATTTACGGAGTCAAAAAGGTTCCCCGCTCGGACTTTATCGTCATAGACCGCCACCACCTGAGCTACCTTAACGTCATAGAAAAAATTAACTGCGTCTATTGCGGTTACGGCAACGGGGTTGCGGGTTATTTCCGGGAAGTAGCGGCCAGAACGGAGGAATATTGGTGTCCGATAAAACACGCCCGGAGGATAAAATCGCCACATTCGAAATATCAGAACTTCGCCGACTATGGCGATGCGGACGGGTACAGGGCGAAGATAAAGAAAGATGGAGATAAGAGGGGGGATTGATTGAATCAGCGGTTACGTTCACCCACGTTTCCAGATTTGCACTCTGAGCGTCAACATTGTCATTCTGAACGAAGTGAAGAATCTATCAAATAGAATATTCTATTATACTTTGATCCTTCGGTCGCAGAGGCTCCCTCAGGATGACAAAACATTGTCATTCTGAGCCCTTCACAGGGTTCAGGATAAACTCCGCGAAGAATCTATCGTCATTGTCATTCTGAGCAACGCGAAGAATCTATCAAATAGAATATTCAATTCTACTTTGATCCTTTGGTCGCAGAGCCTCCATTAGGATGACAACTGTCGGTCACACCCCCACGGCAACCCAAAATTAACTGTCGCCTGTTTTGGACAGCGGTGGTTAATTTTATTAAAATGAAAACTATGGACACGCTGGAAAAGATGATCGGGTTTCTGGAGACAACCCCATTTTTCGAGGGGGCCTCCCGCAAGGCCATGGAAGACCTCGTGGCCGAAAGCGACATCGTCACCGTCATCTCCGGGGAGACGATTATCCGCGAAGGTGAATACGAGTTGATCTGCTATGTCATCCTGAGCGGCAGGTTTAAAATCGAAGTCACCGACAAGGAAACGGGCGATAAACGCCTTGTAAGGATAGTTGGCTCTGGCGAGTTGTTGGGCGAAATGTCCGTTCTCTCCGGCAATCCTCGCTTTGCGGAAGCCACATGCGTCGAGGAGGCGCAGGTTCTGCGGATAACACGCGACGGGCTTCTTGCGTTCATGGACGCCGCCCCTTCCGTGAAAAGCAGGATAGACGCCGATTACCGCAAGAGGACGCTCAACTCCTCACTGCGGAAGATTAATATTTTTTCTCTCGTGGACGATCTGTCGCTGGAAGCGTTGGCGGAAAATGTCGAAATGGTGACTTTCCAGAAGGGCGACGTTGTTTTCGCCGATGGGGATTCCGCCGACGCGTTCTACCTCATACGGGACGGCTTCGTGAAGATGAGCAGGAGCCTCGATGAAAAAGAGTCCGCTTTTTTCGACGCCCGTTTCGACAAAGCGTATTCCAAACCGATGCGCGAAGGGACGGCCAGGTCGTTCATAATGGCCTATCTGGGCAAAGGGTCGTATTTTGGGGAACGCGCCATTTTCGGCAGGCGCAAGCGCGTCGCCACCGCCGAGGCGGTCACAAGGGTTGACGCTGTAAAGATAAAAAAAGAGGGTTTCGACGACCTGATGCGCCGTCATCCGCTGGTGGCGGAAAAAATGAAGGAAGAGGCGGCGTCGCGCTATTCGAACGAGACGGAGGTCAAAAACCAGTCCAGCCAGGACATGCTCTCGTGGATCGGAAGCCATGACATACTGGGAACCGACTCCATGCTCATCATGGACCTGGACAAATGCGTCCGTTGCCTCAGGTGCGTGGAGGTCTGCGCCCAGCTCCACGGCGGGGTTTCCCGCATCACCCATAACGGGATAAGGTTTAAAAATATCCTGATTCCCACTTCATGCCGTCACTGCCGGGAACCCACCTGCATGATCGGCTGTCCCACAGGCGCGATCCAGCGCGACATCAACGGCGAAGTGTTTCACACCAGCGCGTGCATCGGTTGCGGCAATTGCGCCAGAAGGTGTCCATTCGGAAATATAAGCATAGTGGAGACAACGGAGCCTGGCGTTAAAAAAGCCGGTCTTTCCGGTGTGGCGCAACGGTTGATGGATGGTTTTGCCCCGGACGGGCTGGGCTTCGCCACAGGCAAGAAGGTTCGCCGGGCCGTCAAGTGCGACATGTGCAAAGATTACGAGCGGATGGGATGCAACCATAATTGCCCGACGGGGGCGATATTGTCCGTGTCGCCGTCGGAGTATTTCGCCCGGCTCGCCAGAAAGATGGGGCGGGATGACTGAAGAATCGAAAATCCTGCTGGCGATGGGCATGCTGGTTCTCGCTGTCGTTGGAGCTGTCGGCGTTGCGCCCCCGTACGGATACGAAGCGGTTTTCTTCCCACATTCCCCAAGGCCGGCTCTTGGGTGGGCCGGAGCGTTCTTTGTCCTTGTCACTCTGGCATACAGCCTGAGAAAACGGTTATTTCTTCAGGCTCCCGGCGCGCTTATCTTCTGGAAGGCCGCGCATGTTGTGGCCGGATACGTTTTAATAATCCTGATTCTTTTTCATTCCAACGGTGGCGCGGGCGCAGGCGCGCAGTTTTTTTTGAGCCTCGTATCCGCAGGGCTTTTGATAACGGGGCTTTGGGGAATAGCCAGACAGGGCCACACCCCCGCAATCATGACCAAAGCGCTTCTCGATCCCGTTTATAAAAGCGAGCACAGGGAGACCGATAACCTGATACTCGCTCAGATAGCGGCGGTGGTGAGCGGGAAAAGCCAGGCGTTCGGCGATATATATCAGCGCCACATACTTCCGTTCGTTTCCATCAGCCTTCCTTCGCTCGAACACCATAAGGCGATACTGCGAAGATGTTTCGGCCCCGCCTCCGCCGACCCCAACGCGGCTGTCACGGATTTGGCGAATCTTTCGCCGGAGGAGCGGGGCGTTTTTTACGAGGCGGCTGAAAAGGCCGTGGACCTTGTGGAACTGCGTTTGAGCAAAACATACCAGCGCGGGATGAACCAATGGCTCCAGTGGCACATATGGCTTTCTGCGATAATCGTATCCCTCATCTTTTTTCACATACTCGCGTCATTTTATTTCGGAAGCCGTGCATGACTGCGGCTCAAAAAGGAGACCTTTGCATAACACTCTTGTTGCTGTCCGAGGTGTTCTTCACCTCGGACTCCTAAATGAAGGCTCTTTGATAAACAAAGACGGCGGGGTGAAGAACACCCCGCCGAGCATCAATTTATGGGGCGTTTTGGAAATTACGCAAAAGGTCTCCTTGAAAAGGATCGACCCCCTGCCTGGCGATCGCCCCTCGAAAAACGCATAAAATCGGGAACGTTCCGCCAACTTGGTGTATAATTATTTGCTTTGACCAATCCTGGATATCGAAGGATGCATAATAAGTCCATAAATGCAGGCGTCATCGGCGTAGGCCGGATGGGCCAGTATCATGTAGGCGTTTATTCGGAGCTTACGGGCGTTAACCTTGTCGGCGTTGTCGATGTCAGCGAGGCCCGTGGAGCCGAAATAGCCAAAAAGTACCGCACCCAGAGCTACAAAGATTTTCGAAGCCTTTTCGGCAAAGTGGACGTGGTGTCAATCGCCGTTCCCACCTCCATGCATTACGCCGTCGCAAAGGAGTGTTTGCAGGCCGGCGTGCATTGCCTGCTTGAAAAGCCGATCACCAACAACCTGGCCGAGGCCGAAGAGCTTTTCAATATCGCCGCGAAAAACGGGGCGATCCTGCATGTCGGGCACGTGGAGCGGTTCAACGGCGCCGTGCAGGAGCTTTCCAAGGCTGTGCGGGACCCTATTTTTATCGAAAGCAGGCGCCTTGGCCCGTTCGACCCCCGGATAAAGGACGATGGCGTGGTGCTCGACCTGATGATCCACGATATAGACATAATACTCAACCTGGTCAAGTCCCCGGTTGTGGAGATCAACGCTATCGGGGCGACCGTTTTTTCCGACAAGGAAGACGTCGTCAACGTCCAGCTTAGGTTCGAGAACGGATGCCTGGCCAACATACTGGCCTCCCGCGCCACACAGGAGAAAATCCGCACGCTCGCCGTGACACAGCCGAGCGAATATATCTTTCTCGACTACACGACGCAGGACATACTCGTGCACCGGCGCGCCTCTTCCCAGCATCAGTTGGGGATACAGGAGCTTAAATACACTCAGGAGTCTCTCATCGAGCGCATCTTCGTCCATCGGGAGAACCCGCTCAAGCTGGAACTGCGCCACCTCATAGACTGCGTGGCCAACGGCGCCGACAGGCGCATATCGGTGGAGAACGAGCTGATGTCGTTGCGCGTGGCCCTTTCGGTTCTCGATAGGCTTACGCCCGTCAGGCTCAACGCCGTCCATAGCTGATGAGCGCCAAACCCCTCGGTCTTATCGCCGGAAAGGGGAAACTGCCCGCTATGTTCGTTGCCGAGGCGTCCGCGAGGGGCCTTGAAGTGGCCGTGGTCACTTTCGACAAAGACTCGCTCGCCTCGCTCTCGCTACTTACTCCCAACGTGAAAATGGTCGGCCTTGGCCAGGCCGGGGCGTTGCTGAAAGCCTTCAAGGAGGCTGGCGTGGAAGAGATAACGATGCTCGGCAAGGTGGACAAACGGGCCTTGTTTGAAAATCCCAAATTCGACTTGCGCGCTCTGTCGGTGTTAAAAAACCTCGATTTCCAGAACGACGACGCTGTGATGACCGCTATCGTGCGCGAGCTGGAAAAAGACGGGTTCAAGGTCGTCGGCCAGACGCAATACCTGCAAAACCACATGCCCGGCGCGGGGCATCTTGCCGGGCGCAGGCCGGACGAGCGCGAACTTGCGGATATAGAGTTCGGCATGAGGATGGCCAAAGGCATAGCGGCCTTGGATATCGGCCAGACGGTGGTGGTCAAAGACCGCGCCGTCGTCGCGGTGGAGGCCATTGAGGGAACGGACGAAGCCATCGAGCGCGGCGGGCGGATCGCCGGGGCTGGCGCAGTGGTCTGCAAGGTCAGCAAACCCGCTCAGGATTCGCGTTTCGACATACCGACCGTAGGCTCGCGGACGCTGGAGATCATGGCGGCTCATGGGGTTTCTGCGCTGGCGGTGGAAGCGGGCAAAACGCTTGTTGTAGACATCGCTTCCATGGCGGATGTCTGCGAGCGCCACGGCATAACGTTCACCGCCCAAGAGTTGAAATGAACGCGCCTCGCCGCTACGCGCTATGGAGCGCGATGACTGTGGCGGGTTTCGCCCTGTTCCGGGCCGTTGTCATGGGGACAAGCGGCCTAGGCGACTCCGAAAGCTATTACTGGGCCTGGTCGAAACATCCCGCCCTTAGTTACTACGATCATCCGCCGCTGACGGCGTGGATAATCCATCTGTCCACCGCTATCGGCGGTGACACGTCGTTCTGGGTGAGGCTCCCGTCCCTGCTTCTTTTCATCGCCATGTCATGGCTTCTTTACAGACTGTGTGTGGAGCTTTTCGACGACAGGAGGATTGCGTTCCTCTCCATTCTCACGTTCAACCTCATTCCCATGTTCGGAATCGGGGCGCTCCAGATGGTGCCGGACATACCTGCGGCGGTCTGCTACCTCATGTTCATAATACTGGCGTGGCGCGTTCTCGAAAACGACGGCTCCGGCTGGATATGGTTACTAATGGGCGCCGTCCTGGGCGTGGGGCTTTTGGGGAAGTACTTCGCCATTCTGCTTCTGCCGTCGGTCATGCTCCTAACGGCGGCGATCCCGAAATACCGCCGCTGGTATCTTAGGCCGGAGCCTTATCTGATGGGTCTTCTGGCTTTGATCATTTTCTCGCCGGTCATCTGGTGGAACTATTCGCAGGACTGGCCCAGCTTCAAGTTCCATCTGGTGAACCGCCATGCCGGAGCGCCGTTCACGGCGGACAACTTCGGGCGGCTCTTCGGCGGACAGGCTTTATACGTCACGCCGCTTTATCTGATCGGGCTTCTTTGGGGCGCATACGCCGGGGTCAAGGCCGCCATGAAGGGGGACAACCGCCACGCCCTGCTTGTGGCGTTCTCCATACCGACGCTTGCGTTCTTTTATTTCGTGACGGCCTGGACAAACGAGTCGGAGCCGCACTGGCCCGCCTTCGGTTATCTTACCGCCATCATATTGATGGTCGAGCGGGGGCTTGCCGCGATTGAAGCGGCTGGGGCTGGAGCCAAAAAGTGGATGATAAAGTATTTCGCCGCCGCCACCGCCATGGCTTGCGTTGTTTTCGGACTCTTTTACATACACGTTTATCATCCCATACTCCCGATAAAACCCAAATACGACCTCGTCAACGAACTCTACGGTTGGGATTTGGCGGGCGTCGAGATAACGAAAGCGTATGACAATCTCACGGCGGAGCAGGGTGGGGCGAAGCCTTTTGCGCTGGCCCATCATTGGGTGCTTTGCTCGCAGATGATGTTCGCCACGAAGAACAAAATCGAGGTGGCCTGCTTAAACGAAAAAACGGATCAATTCGACTTCTGGAATGACGAGACGAAAATGATCGGCCGATCCGCCGTCATGGTCAGCGATCTAAGGTTCGAAGAGCCGCCGGACGAGCTTTACATTTTCGATTCGGTAAAGCAGGTGGCCGAGGTTCCATTTATCCGGGGCGGGCAGGTGACGCGCAAATTCACGATATGGGAGTGCAAAGGGTTCAAAGGGCGCAAACACCGGGGTTGAAGGCCCGTTAACGCCGCTTTTTGTCCTTTTTTATTGAAAGCTCCGTCATTTTCCTGCGAAGCGTGTTGCGATTGACGCCGAGGATGTGAGCCGCTTCCGACTGGTTCCAGTCCGTTTCTTCAAGCGCGGTCTCAAAAAGCGTTTTTTCCACGATATCTATCACCATGGAGTATAGCCTGGAGCCGTTCTCCATCGTGTGCATCTTCTTCATGAATTTCTTGAGGTCGGTTCTTAGAGCCGTTTCGAACGAAACAGGAACGCTCTGCGAGCCTTTAGTCTCTTCCATCACACACCTAGAGCCAGATAAAAGAACACCAGCGATTATTATCCCCACCCCGAAGATTTAGAATGCTACCAGACCGGCCAGTTATGTCAATAGGCAAAAGTTCACTTCACAACCCTGAAAACCGTTGATAGGCGCGGCAGGTCAACGTCGGAAAGCTCCAGTGTCACGGTCGAGTCCGGTTCGGCGTTCATCGGTAGGTCAACATCCGTCTCCAGCCCGATCTCTGGAATCACAACCATCCCCCGTCCTCCGCGTTTATCCACCACAATCGCAGAACACCGGAACCCAGGGCGTTTCATAAGCCACACCATCGTCCAGTGGCGGTTGGAGAGCCTTTCAGCCGACCGTGCGGCCCCGATAACAGCTTCCGCCGAGCCTACGCGGTTCAACGCCTCTTCCGCGCCGATGACGGGCGAACCGGTGAGCCGGGCGCGAATCTGTTGATGGACAACCATGTCCAGATACCTTCTTAGCGGGCTTGTTGACTGCGCGTACACGGGCAAACCCAATCCGGCGTGCGGGCCGGGAACGCTTTTCATCTGGCTTCTTTTCATGCGCTTTCGGAGCGCGTACATGCCGGAGATGGTTGTGGGACGCCCTTCGAAATCCGGTGGGGCCTGCGTGCTGAAGGGGAGGGGGATCGCGTATTCCAGCGCGTATCGCGCCACGGCTTCGCCCGCCATCAGCATCGCTTCCATCACCATGTTCCGGCTTTTCAGCTTCGGAAGGGGGCGGATAACCACCTCGCCGCCTGCCACGCGGATTTTAACCTCCGGCGTGTCCACGAACACGGCTCCGTTTGTTTCCCGGCGCTGGCGAAAAATATCGGCCAATTCCATCATCCGGCGGAATGGCTCGTCCGCCAGTTTTGTTTCGGCCTCTTCGTAGCTCAATCGCGTGACGCGGGCGATGGCGCGTTCGAACCGGACATCTGTGATCTCTCCGTTTGCGCTGAGTTTTAATCCGATCGAAAGCGTGGGGGACGTTTCGCCAAGCCCCAACCCCAGCGTCTGCGTGACTCCGTGCGGAAGCATGTGAACGACCCCCTCCGGCAGGTAGAGGTTTACGCCTCTTCCCCGCGCTTCGGCGTCTATCCCGCTGTCGGGCGCAACCATCGCCGCAACGTCCGCGACGTGAACCCACAACGTATCGCCGTCAACGGATATCGCGTCGTCGGGGTCGGATGATTCCTCGTCGTCTATAGCATAAGCGGGCAGATGGGTTAGGTCGAGCCTCTCTTCTGCGGATAATCCCGGAGCGTCGAAAGGCGGTTGAGTCAGCGTAACCCCTTCCCGTCGCGGATGTGGGTTCACATTCTCGTCCCACCGGCCTAGTTTGAGCAGTAAGTCGTGGGCGTTATCCGGCGTCTCTTTCATATTCAGATCGGCGAGAAGCCTGCATCTTTGCGCCTCGCCACGCGCGAATCTTTCCACATCGGCCAGTCGTGGCCCGTCTTCCGGTATGGTCTTGCCAATCTTGACCCGCTCGATGAACTCCGCCCGTTCGCGTGTTTCAGTCTCTTTGGCGCTTCTATCCACTCTCGTCCGCTCAACCTCATCGGCGGTTTTGACGGCGATCTTGTCCGGCGCTCCCGTGAAATAGAGTCCGTCCGCTACGGCCAGCCACGCAGACCATGCGGATGCTGGCGTGTATTCGCCATGAACGAGTTCCGCAAGTTCCTTTAGCGTAGTCTCCGCCCCCTCCAGCAAGCGCCAGGCTTCTTCCACCTCGCCACTCATCGGTTTTAGTTCCGCAAGGTTTTTGATGGGGCCGGGATGGATAACCTCCACATCTTTAACGCGGACTTTCTGCATGGCTCCGTCCTCCGTCTCTATCTCCACCTTGTCTTTAACGGAGAGCGCCATGGCAGGCTTGCCTTTGTAGAGAAGAAGAGAGTTTTGCGAGAGGTGAACCTGATTCATTTTTATAACGCTAAATAGTGATGAGCGGAATCAAAACCACTTGTTGGAGTTTATCTGAACGGATGTGGATTGAAAAGCAGTGAGTAGGGAGCATCCCTCAAGTCTTTCATCCTTTTCAAGTCCCTCAAGTCGCTCAAGTCTTTCAAATGCTCCAAGTCGCTCACCTGTCGTTTCCCCCGCAAACGCTTTGAGTTATTCTCCGTCTTACGCATGTTGAATAAAGGAACATGATGAGAAACGAGATGTTGAGATTTCGATGCGAAGACAGGGATGGGTAGGGCTACTGCCCAAAGAGGAGAACGGCTCAATGAATTGCGTTCGAGGTGTTCTTGTGCCTTTGCGGGGTGAAGCTAAGGCTTCATTCTTTTCCCTCCCCTTAGAAGGGAGACCTTTACATAATCCATCGCACTCGCAATATTGTCATTCTGAGCGAAGCGAAGAATCTATCAAATAGAATATTCAATTCTACTTTGATCCTTCAGTCGCAAAGCTCCCTCAGGATGACAAAATATGCAAATCGTTGAGTTATGCAAAGCCTTTCACGCAAGGAGTGGGCCAGTATAGATACTGGGAATAAAAATTTATATTACCCGTGCATCGGTCGTTCTATCATTCTATTGATTTCGCAAACATTTGAATTAAAAAGAGTTATTGACAAGGTGGTTCTGTGGTTGTAATGTCTCCCAATCTTTTAGGGGTGTTTTAGCGAGGATTTGAATTCAAATGGAAAATCTGCGTTTCGATATCGAAGTTGACCTCCAAAAACTTTCCTGCGGCGACCTTATCGTAAGTTTGTCGAAGACGGTAAAGTCCATGCAGGATGGGCAGGTTCTAAAAGCGCGCAGTCTTGATCCGGGCGCGGCCAACGACATTCCGTCGTGGTGCAGGATGACGAAGAACGAACTATTGGCCGGGCCGTGCGGCGCGGACAACGCTATCTACTACATCAAAAAAACAAAAAAAGAGGGAGTGTAACAACATGTCGAAGCTCATGATCAGCGTCACCCATTCCAGCGATAACACCGACAAAGCCACGGTCGGTTTTGTCGTCGCCAACGCCTCCGCCGCTTCCGGGGTGGAAACGGTGGTTGTGCTTTTCGTTGAAGGCGTGCGCCTTTGCCAGAAAGGGTTTGCCGACAATATCCATGAAACAGGTTTCGCGCCGCTTAAACAGTTGATGGGCGATTTCGTCGGCGCAGGCGGGAAGATTTGGGTCTGTTCCCCTTGTTTCAAAAAACGCGGGTTAGATGAGAAAAGCCTGATTGATGGCGCGACCATAGTGGGCGGCGCCAAAGCCGTGGAGTTCCTTACAACCGGCGGCTCTTCACTCACCTTCTAAAGGTATTCCTGGCTTTGACAATTCAACAAGAGGCTTCAGCCAGGGATTCGCAAGTCCCCGGCGATTTTGCCACTCCCCATGTTTGCGAAGGGGGGAATCTGGATTGCGGCTCCGGCCTTCTGCTGATTATCAGGAGGGCTATGTCCGCAGTCCCGGTCGGCGCTGTTTTGGAGATACGAAGCTCCGAGATAAGCGTGCGGGAAGATTTACCCGCCTGGTGCCGGATGACTAAGAATCCCTATCTCGGATGGCGGCCCGGAGCCGAGAGCCTCAGCTTTTTCGTCCGCAGGGGTGATGAAGACACGGGGCAGGAGGCCGATTATAAACGCGCGCGCGATCACAGGTGGAGCGCAAGGGTGCGATGGGACGGCGGCCTGTCGGCCAAAGTTTATTGCAGGAACCACTCATGGACGGTGGGCCAGCCCGCAAGCTTCGATCTCAAAGACGAGTCCCCCTCTGCCGTGGAGCTTTTGCTCAGCGCATTGGGCGGATGTCTTGCTATGACATTCCAGATACTCGCCTCCCGCCGTGGCCTGAAGATTGACGAGCTGGAAATCACACTGGGCGGGAAGATAAACAACATCTTCGTTTTTCTGGGCGCGGAGACGCAGGGGCACGGCGGGTTTGACGATATTGCCGGAACCGCCTACGTAAGCTCCATGGCCGACGATGCGGCGCTGGAAGAAATATGGAAGGAAACGCTCCGGGTGTCGCCGGTAATGACGACGCTTTCCCGTGGAGCGAAAGTGGACATCAATATCAAAACCGTTTAAACGGAGAAAATGCGGTGACGTTCGATAAACCTCTTTTTCCAGTGACTGTAGTGGGAAGCCTGCCACGCTCCAAGGAAGTTTTGCAGGCGCTCAAGCGTAAGACCAGGGGCGATATAACCTCCGAAGAATTCAGATACATCACCGGCAAAGCCGTTCTGGATTGTCTTAAGCTACAGGACGATGCTGGCGTCGAAATAGTAAGCGACGGGGAGCAGAGGCGCGACAGCTTCTTTTCCTTCGTGGCCGAGCACATTGAAGGGGCGCGGCTGATGACCCTGGCGGATATGCTGGAGTTCGTGGAGGACAAGGCCGCCTTCGAACGGCTTTTAAGCGCGCTGGACGTGCCAGCTTTCGCCATCAAGAATCCTGTTGCGGTAGGCAAACTCAAAAGAAAAACTCCGCTGGCGCTTAACGATTTCCTCTACCTGAAACAGCATACCGATAAGCCGATTAAGGTGACTTTGCCCGGCCCATACCTGATGACACGCTCCATGTGGGTCAAGGCGCTCTCCAGTAAGTTCTACCCAGATAAGGAATCGCTGGGAAATGACATTGTCCGCATCCTGCGCGCGGAGTTGATGGATCTGCGCGATAACGGTTGCCGGTTCGTTCAGTTTGACGAGCCTGTGCTGACCGAGGTGGCCTTCGCCGGGCCGAACGAAACGCACACTTTCATGTGCGCGGCCCTTTCGGAAAAAAGTAGTCCGAAAGAGGAGTTGGATTTCGCCGTGGAGTTGATTAACCGGGTGGTCGAGGGGATCGGGCCAGAAATGAAGACCGCCTTGCATGTTTGCCGGGGCAACTGGAGCCAGAAGGAGAATGTTCTCCTGCGCGGCGCATACGACCCGCTCATCCCATATTTTTCCCGCATGAACGTAAACCAGTTCGTTCTCGAATACGCCACCGACCGCGCCGGGAGCATCGAAGCCTTGGCCGGCCTGCCCGCCAATAAGGAGATCGGGCTTGGCGTGGTTGATCCCCGCACGCCGGAAGTGGAGACCGTGGAGTTCGTGATAAACAAGGTGAAGACGCTACTCAAATACCGGAAGCCGGATCAGATATACCTCAATTCTGATTGTGGATTCGGCACGTTCTCGGACAGGCCGATGAACACGCCGGAAATAGCGGGGGAAAAGATGCGCGTGATGAGCAAGGCGGCGAAGATACTACGGAGCAACCTGAAATGACGGGCTCAACTTCCAATTCCAATATCCCGTATCGCCTGATGTTGGCTGTCTTCGTCATCACAATGCTTGCTTATGTGGGACTGGAGCTGGCCACATTCACCCCGCCCTCGTCTGCGGAGGCGGCTAAAAAATGTGGGTTGGCCGGGGAAGACCTTGACGCGATAGCCGAGATTCAAAGCATGACGCCGACACAGATGTGGTGGACTGGTTTTGTCAACACGCAGGAATATTGGAACGTCGTAAGCGCAGGGCTTGCCGGAGCCTTTATCGCCTTTGGTTTTTCCGCCGCGCGTCGCGTTGGCGCAGGGGTCGCCTCTGGAGCCGTCGTTGGAGGGGGAGTTCTGGCTTTCCTGACGATATGTCTGGGCTGTCTTGCGCCCGTCCTATCCGTGGTCGGGATCGGTATCGGCGGTAGCATGTTGGCGGACATCCCTAAATGGCTGATGACGCTCAACACACTGCTACTGACAGGGGGAGGCACGATGTTTTTGTCCCGGAAACTCACCTCCTGCCCCGTATTGCCGACGCAGTGTTGCCTCAAAACCACGGGCAATCAAACGGGTGAGACAGAAAAACTTGCCCAAAAATAGGAACAAAAGTATCGGGGCAGCGCCGTTCAGCTGTGTTCAAAAAGGGGAGGTTTACGTGAAGGTTCGCATGAAATTAATTGGCGTTGTGGGTGCGGTTATTATGCTTATAACTGCAAACGGGGCCCACGCGGGACAAGGTTGTTCATCCATAAATGACTACAGCTCGGCTTGGGCTTCAGCTGATACTGTGGAGGGGGGGCTAGGAGTAACGGAAGACAAGATGCCTTGGCGGATTAGCCTGGATTATTCGTACAACGATGCCAACCAGCTGATCCAGGGCACAAGCAGGCAAAAGTCGAGGGAATCGTGGCCTGCTTCAGACGGGGC
Source organism: Nitrospinota bacterium (assembly GCA_015231995.1). Lineage (GTDB taxonomy): Bacteria > Nitrospinota_A > UBA7883 > UBA7883 > JACRLM01 > JADGAO01. Next base: position 16,406 of record JADGAO010000009.1, read on the forward strand.
CTCTAACGGCTTAGGGGTCAGAAACCGCTACGAGAAAATGGTGGCGGGCGTTTCTTACGATTATTCCAACACAGTTACGGCAGGTATGACGATCCCCTATGTCCGCAACGAAAGGTGGGAGGATCACCATCATTACAGCGATTACACCAGCCAGGGTCTTGGAGATATCACCATTTACGGCAAATTCTGGATCAACAAGGAAAAAGACGCCTTCAACGCGTATGTTGATCTGGCTCTTGGCGTTCCTACCGGGGCGTCCAATGAGAAGTTCACATTAATACCCGAGAAGTCCACGGAGTGGAGCTCCAAGTATAAGGCGGCTTATATCCAGGCGGGCTTGGGACAATGGGTTCCGATACTCGCGTTGGGCTTTGAAAAGAACATCGCGGACAGGACTGCTCTTTATGGGCGCACCCAGTACAGCGACCCTCAGGGGACGAATAACGCCGACTACAAATCCGAGAGCAACCTTGTGACGAACTTAGGCGTTGGTTACACTTTTGAGAAATCAGGTCAAAGCCTGTTTGGTGTGTCTGGACAATTCGACTATATCTACGCCCGATTCAGGAAAGATCAAAACAAAGGCGTAGATGTGGGCAATACTGGCGGCACATGGCTCGGCTTTACACCCGGCGGCTTCTACTCGCCGGATGGTGGAAAACTGAGCTTCACGGCGTCGGTGCCCCTCGGTTTGACCTATGACGTCAACTCCATTCAGACATACGCCCCCTGGGCGTTGAATCTAGGAATCAGCCGGAGATTCTAATTCAGTTAGATACACCCCCGGCTTTCCCGGGGGTTGTTTAACCAAAGAAAGAGAACATGAAAAAATTTCCTGATCCATTCTTGCAGGCTTGGCTTGCCCTGTTTTTATTTGCATTGCCGTATCCTGCGCAAGCCGGCGAAAACGAAATACGCCAAATGTTAGAAAGCAAATTCCCCAACAAGGGCAAGATTGAGCATATTATCAAGACCCCCTATTCTGGCCTTTATGAAATCCTTATCGGCGATCAACTGATTTACGCCGATGAACGTGGCGAGTATCTGTTTGACGGTAGCGTGATCGAGGTAAAAAGCCGCGCTAATATCACTGAAGAGCGCCACAGTAAGTTAATCAGAGTTGACTTTGACAACCTGCCGTTCGATCTTGCGGTGAAGAAAGTAAAAGGCAATGGCAAACGCAAGCTGGCTCTTTTCACTGATCCCAATTGCGAATATTGCAAACGTCTGGAAAAAGAATTAACCAAAGTTTCCGACATAACACTGTATATATTTTTATACCCGATATTCCAGGGTTCGGATGAGATCGTGCGCAATGTGAGTTGCTCAAAGGATCCGGTCAACGCATGGGACGATTTGATGCTCAACGGCATTGCGCCAGCCAGCGCAGTCTGCAAGACATTTACCGATAAAGTGTTGGCATTGGGGAAAAAGTTGCGTATGAAAGGAACACCCAACCTGATTTTCGCCAACGGAATGCGCGCTCCGGGATACCTTTCTGTGGAAGAACTGGAAAAGAGCCTTAACGAGGTCAGCAAAAACTAGTTGTGGTTACGAATTTATTGGAAAAATCTCCCGAAACACGCTTGTCTGGTCAATCAACCAAATATGCGACGTATGACACTTCAAGGAGCTAGTACATGAAAAATAATTTGCTTCGAGGCGCACTCGTTTCCGCCGCTATCATCGGGGTGTGGCCAACGATGCATGCGTCGGCGGGAGACCTTGCCGGCCTGATAACGCCTGCGCGTCCCGGTTGGCCGCTCGCTCATCCTCTGGCGCAGTCTGCGCTACCTGACCCGCCACTGTCTTTGGTCGGTGACCAGCCAAAAAATCCAGCCTATGTGCCGGGATTGCCCGGCCTCCCGCAAGGCCGGATCGTGACCGATGACTATGGCGCAAAAAAAGAGAAATTTGACGGCGTATTTATACGCAAGAGCCGTGTCGAGAAAGGCCAAGTCATTATTCCACCAGGCGGCCTCGTCTATCTTGAAGACACGCAGGGCGGCGAAGTGGCGCTACGCGGGGAACAAATTCCCGTTCTGAGCCGTCTGCCTATGTATATAGACTACGACATGAGCATCGTCGTAAAGGAAAACGTCACAATCCCGGCAGACCAGAGCGTCGTGGTCGGAGGCCATGTCTATCACTACGACACCATAATAGGCCACGAACGGATGATGAATCACACATTGCATGTGAAGACGATCGCCGGAACGGACTGGGATTGGGCGTTTGGCAATCCGGTATTGTCGTCAACCGAGCCTGGATGGTGGGGCATGAAGTTCACACAGCTTTACAATCAGGGACAGGCGCGTGAAGTGACGCCAAAAAGCCTGGTGTTCGACTGGCTTTCTGGGGTGCGCATGGATCGCATCCTGCTTGCGGAGGAAAAGGTATTCGCCGGCCTGGCGGATCCCGCTCAAGAGTGGAAGGCTGGTAAATACACAGTGCGCCTGATCAGCGTTGATGCGGCGGCTGGGTCTGCCCGGATTCAGGTACTTGAAGGCAAAACGGTGAAGCTTGACCGGACGCTTGGCCCGGCGAACAAGGAACGTCTCATCGAGGATACGGCTTCGCGCAAGGCGATTGTGTTTGAATACGACGACATCGCCGGTTTCCTCGTGCCATGGCCAGCGACCATAAAAGATGGGAAGGCCAACCTTAAAATATATGCGAAGGCTAGTAGCCTGCGTTATGGCGATACGTATGCGGGCGATCCACGCTTCGCCGTCTATCCGGTTGGATGCCCCACCGGCCATAATTTTGGATTCATGCTGGTCAACAAGGATGAAATTCGAGTCGCCCCAGGGGCCTCGCTAGATGGCCCGGAGAAGCACTTCAAGATCGTCGTAACCGAGATATCGGATGCCGACGTGCGCGCCTGGCACATCGCAGATCGGGACGGTAACCGCTCCGTCAACCTTGGCGGAACCGGTGTCACCAACATCGATCTGGTTCTTGGTCAGGGGCGTGTGGCAGGGCAATTGGTACTCAAGGAGTTTGGACGCTCCATTGGAGTTCATAACATTAAAGCCCCTTAACAACAATATTTGAGGAGTAAACCACAATGTTCAATGCGCGGGAGCGGCTTAACAATTTCCAGAATGGGGTTGGCGTTCTGATGAATGAAAACCCGGAAACGACAAAGGCCCTGATGGGTTTTGTGGGCGCGTCGCTGGCGAAGGACGCCTTGACCGTCCGCGAGAAGGAACTGGTGGCGATTGGCATATCCGTCCACACTGGTTGCGAAGACTGCATAGCCGTGCATACCTACAAGGCGCTGGAGGCCGGTTGCACACGAAAGGAAATCCTGGAAGCTTCCGGCGTGGCGATAATGCTCGGCGGAGGCCCCGTGTTGGGCGCGTCCGCTTCGTTGCTGATCACCGCTCTCAACGAGTTCGAAAAAGATTTTAACGGTAAAGGCTCGGCTCGCGCGTAATACGCTCAGGCTCACCCCCTGGCTCCTCTCCCGCTGGTAAAGGCGGGGGAGGAGAGTTTTTTCAAACTACCCGGGCCTTCTCATCACAAGCGCCGTCCATTCGTCTTTGTCTATCCGCTCGACATTGGTAAACCCGGCGCGCTCGAACGCGTCCTGCGCTGGCTCGCCCTGTTCCAGCCGCAGTCCTGACGCGATGAGCGTACCGCTACTTTTCAGTTTAGCGTAGAATGCTGGGGCCAGTACGGTCAGGGCATTGAGAAAAAGGTTAGCCACAATTATGTCCACATACGGCTCATCCACGCAGTCAATGGTTCCATCGCGGATTTCCACCTTCGTCTCAAGGCTGTTGATCTCCACATTCTCCTTTGCCACGATTGTCGCCTCCGGGTCGTTATCCACTCCGATGACGCGCTCCGCGCCAGACAATGCCGCTGTTATAGCAAGTATTCCTGACCCGCAACCGACATCCAGAACCAAACCGGTGGAGAATCGTTCCAGCGACTCCATGCATATTGCCGTAGCGGGATGATGCCCAGTGCCAAATGCCATGCCGGGGTCGAGCGTGATAATTTTCCTGTTTTCAGGAATCGGGCCGCGCCACCACGACGGAACGATTACAAGCGACTCTCCAATGGGAAGCGGTGTGAAAGACTCCTTCCATTTCTTGAGCCAGTCTTCGTGGGGCTTTTTTTCAATTACGGGCAGGTGGAAGAGCGCTTCGGGAAACTGTGCGCGAAGGGAGTTTACAATTTCGTGGACGGCCTCCGGCGAAAACGTGGCGGAGTCGAGCCAGAGCGTTATCTCAGCTCCATCCGCAACCTCGACTGCGAGGTTATGGTCGTAGGCGAGCGCGCCTGCGACTTCTTCCACATCGGCCCCATCAACCTTGATAAGAGCCTTGATCCAACTGGATGCCATGCGATTGGGCGCTATTGCCCGTAAGCTTCTTTCAGAATCGCCCCGGCGCCGCCCTGCAAAAGCTCCTCGGCGAGGGCGATGCCAAGCTCCTCATGTTTTCCAACGAGGCCTGTTTTTGCTTTGCGGTGAATCACCGATCCGTCCAACGCGCCGACTAATCCTTCCATCGTCACAGACTTGCCATCAACCGTGGCATGGCCCGCGATGGGAACCTGACATCCGCCTTCGAGGTGAGTCAGAAAAGCCCGTTCAGTCTCCACGGCGATACGTGTTTTGGCATGGTCGAGAAAGCCGATGAGGTCGAGCACACGCTTGTCGCCGATACGCGCTTCCACTCCAACCGCGCCCTGCGCCACGGCGGGAAGAGAGTCGGTGACGCTCATATGTTCGGTGATGAAGCTCTCCTGTTTCATCCGTATGAGCCCGGCGGCGGCGAGGATGATTGCGTCCATTCCTTTTTCTTCCATCTTCTTCAGGCGTGTGCCGACGTTGCCACGCAGGGAGATTATCTTCAAGTCGGGCCGTCTGCTTAGTATCTGCGTCTGCCTTCGCAAAGACGATGTGCCGACCACCGCGCCCTGCGGCAGTTCGTTGAACGACTTTACATTCCGCGCCACGAAAGCGTCACGCGGGTCTTCCCGTTCGCATATCGCCGCGATGAACAACCCGTCCGGCAGGGCCGTTGGCACGTCTTTCATCGAGTGGACGGCGATGTCCACGCTCTTGTCGAGAAGCGCGTTCTCGATCTCTTTAACGAACAGCCCCTTGCCGCCGACCTTAGCGAGAGCCACATCGAGGATTTTGTCCCCCTGCGTCTGGATGCCGACAAGCTCCACGGTGAGGCCGGGATGTTTTGCGATAAGCTGGGCCTTCACCCATTCCGCCTGCCACAGGGCAAGAGGGCTGACGCGAGTGCCGATTTTTATGTTTGCCAAGGAACACCTATGAGAATTAATTCTTTGTTGAATGAGTAGTCAGCTTTTATCGTGCAAGTAGCGTTACTTTAGAACCCCTTCAACACGTTCAATCAAAGAGCCAGCCAAACTTAGAGCCTCCTTCCGATCAATAGGGCCTTCATCTGCCAGAAATGATTCATAACGGAACTGAACTGCGTAAGCGTTGTATTCAACTAGTTCAAACAAAGCTTCCGTGCTTACGCCCCGGCCATCCAGAAGAGTCAACAAATGCCTCAAGTCGTGTGTTTTGGGGTATTTCACTCCAAGAAAAGAAAGCCACGCCTTAATCGCTTTTTCCGCCGTCTGCTGGACGTGAAATCCAAAGATGCTGTCATCAAATACTTCCGCATCTATCATCCCGCCGAGAGCCTTGAAATCCTTTTTCGCAAGCTCCAGCATCATCCGCGCATGTTCAATGTCGCTCATACACCACCTTGCCCTCTCGAAAGGCGTGGGCCACGACATTGTTGAGTGAATGTTTCCACCGCTCCACTTCCGTTTTAGAGTAAAGCAGAATGTCTATTGGGAATTGAAATCTTGCGACCGCCTTTGACAATCTCGCAAGCTCTTTTCGGCGGCTTTTCTCTGGCCCGAATTCCCCGGATTCCACAACCAACAGGTCAATATCGGATTCATCCGTGGCGTCACCTTTGGCGTGAGAGCCGAAAAGAATGATCTGTTCTGGCGTAGCTTCCCTAGCAATCGCCTCGACAACTTCACCAATAATTTTATCGGATGGTTTCATCTTTTTTAGTCCAGCAATAAGCCTCATCACGCGGCATACAACACTTTCGCGGATGATAAAATCGCCTGCTTGCGGATATGATTCCGGCTCATCTCCAGTCCACGGCGGCTTATAAGGTCAACCTCCCTGTCAAATATAGCCTTCAACTCGTCTTTCATCGTCAAGAGGTCGAACAATGTCCATACCGAATCCTCCGTGAAAGTGACAAGCACATCCACATCGCTATGCGGGCCTGCATCATCCCTTGCGAAAGATCCAAAAACGGCAAGTTCAACGATATTCCATTTCTGGCAGAATGCTTCGATGGCGGGCTTAAGCTTCCTCGTTCCCATCATTTCTCCAACTCGAACAAGTTCCTCAGCGCCTGTATATAACTGTGCCCGTCGTCGGTCTCTGCGTGTTTCTTCAAGTTGACAACCGGCGCGTGAAGTATCTTGTTCACTATCGCCGCCGTCATTTTGTCGAGCGTCTCTTTATCCTTATCCGATATGCTGGTGAGCCGTTTCACCGTCTTTTCCATTTCCATCACGCGGATGGCGTCGGCCTTGGCGCGCAACTCCGTTATTGTCGGCGCAACTTCCAGATGATCCAGCCACGACAGGAACTGCGCCACTTCCCCGCGTATTATCTCTTCCGCTTTACGCGCCTCTTTTGCGCGTTCGGCAAGGTTGGATTCCACCACGCTCTTCAAATCGTCTATGTCGTAGACGTAACAGTTGTCTATCTCGTTGACGGACGGCTCGATGTCGCGTGGCACGGCGATGTCTATGAAGAACATCGGGCGGTTGGCGCGTTCGGCTATAACCTGCGCCGCAAGCTCCTTGCGCACCACGAAATGTGGCGCACCGGTGGAGCTTATCACTATGTCGCACCGTTTAAGCTCTTCGTGGAGATGGTCGAAATGCACCGCCTCGCCGTTGAACTTCGTCGCAAGCTCCACCGCGCGTTCGTATGTGCGGTTGGCCACAAGCACCGTCTTGACCCCCTGGGCGACGAGGTGTTTTAACGCAAGCTCTATCATCTCGCCTGCGCCGATAAGAAGTGTCGTCTTGCCCGAAAGGTCGCCGAATATCTTCCGCGCAAGCTCGACCGCCGCGTACGAGACGGAAACTGCGTTCTCGGCGATTCCGGTTTCCGTGCGGATGCGTTTGGCGACGGAGAAGGAGCGTTCGAACAGGTTGTTGAGCACTGTTCCGGTTACGGAAAGCTCGCGGGCGGCCTTGTACGCGCTTTTGACCTGGCCGAGTATCTGCGGCTCGCCAACCACCATCGAGTCCAGCGACGAAGAGACCTTGAACAGATGCTCTACCGCTTCTTCGAGGGCGTAAACGTATGTGTAGTTTTCCAGCGTGGCGACATCCAGCTCGTGATAGTCGGCCATGAATTTTTTCAGCGACGCTATTCCTTTTTTGATGTCGCTGACGAGGGCGTATATCTCCACCCGGTTGCAGGTGGAAAGTATCACCTCTTCACGCGCCTCCGGCACGCGCTCTTTGAGCGTGGAAAGATGCTCCCCCAGCTTGGCGGAAGAGATGGAAAGCTTCTCCCGTATCTCCACCGGAGCGGAGTTATGATTCAATCCCAGGACTACAAGGTTCATTTGCTACCAAAATGAATTACAAGAGCCGCTATCATGACGGCGTATCCGGCCACACCCATTGCCGCCGCCCTTTTGCCTCTCCACCCAAACGAGAACCTTCCGGCAATCAGAACGGCATAGATGAGCCATCCCGCCAGAAGGATCGCGATTGAGTAGTTAAACAGGAATTTGCCGTAGCTCTGCGACGACCAGATCATGGCGGCCAATGCGCTCACCGTGATAATAGGGAACCCGAAGATGATTCCGACCCTGTTAACGTCGTCGAGGGCGCCAAGAGGCGGCAGGCGGTGGTACCAGCCGCCGAACCTCTTGTGTTTCAACTGTCTCTCTTGAATAAGATACATCACTCCCGCCGCGAAAACCAGAGAGAACGCCCCGAACGACAGGAACGAAAGCGTCCTGTGCATCGTAAGCCACCAGGCGCGCACAGGAAGGCCCGGCTCCATCTCCGGCGAGAATGCGAACGAGATGAGCATCAGCAAAAACCCGATCGGCGCCATGAACGCGCCCAGCGGCGTGAGCTTGAAATACCCCTCCGCCACAAGGAACACGCCGAACACCACCCATCCGAGGAACACCAGATACTCGTAAACGTTTGTGTACGGCCCATGCCCGGTGACAAGCGAGCGCTGATAAAGCCCCACCGTCTCCAGCGCAAAGCCAATCGCTATCATAACCGTGGCGAGTATGAAAAGAGTCCTGTTGCGAAGGCCCAGATGCAGGAGATACTTTATCATCCCGATGAAATAACAGAACGTCGCCAGCGCGAAGGTCGCCGTCATCTTACGATCTCCTCCATCACTGCCCGCGCTCCCGCAAGGTCGCCAATTTTGATCTTCTCCAGCATGGGCGAGTCCGCCAACCGGTTGAACTTGCGTTCCCGTTCGGCGCCGTCGGCCACGGAGGCCAATAGCTTCTCCCGCGCCTGTCCCATCATTTCAAGATACACCGCCCACTCGTTTCCGAACAGCCCCTCAAGCATTTTCCTTGCGCGTTTGGCTGTGGCCGGGCTTTTGCCGGACGTGCTTATCGAGATGACAAGATCGCCACGCCGCACCACAGACGGCACGATGAACGAGCAAAGATGCGGCTGATCCACGATGTTGACGGGGATGTTGCGTTTGACGGCTTCTTCAAAAACCAGGCGGTTGACTTCGCCATTGTCCGTAGAGCCTATGGCAAGCGACGCGCCATCCATATACTCCGGGCGGAAAACATCGTTTATGCGATCGAGTTTTCCATCCCGTTCCATTTCGGCGACGGCCTCGCAAACTTTCGGGGCGACAAGTTTCACCTTCGCGCCGCATTCAAACAAGGAAGCCGCTTTACGTCCAGCGACCGCCCCTCCGCCGACGACAAGGCACATCCGGCCTTCGAGATTTAGATAGACGGGGTAATAGGCGCTCATTTGCCGTCCCACTTAGGAAGGAGAGGTTTGTATAAGTGGTTGACCGATGGTCCTACCCCCTCTCCCGCGCTATATCGCGGGAGAGGGTTGGGGTGAGGGATACAAACAGTATTTTGGGTTTGAACCATGCGCATCTCAAGATTATTGAAGCGCTGTTTGTAACCCCTCACCTGGCGCTCCGCGCCATCCTCTCCCCGCAAAGTTGGCGGGGAGAGGGTGAGGAATTTATCGTTAACTTATGCAAACCTCTCCGAGCTTCTGGGATGTTTGCATAAGTCAACGATTTCGAAGTTTTGTCATCCTGAGGGAGCTTTTGCGACCGAAGGATCAATGTAGAATTAATTTTTTCTTCTGATAGATTCTTCGCGTTGCTCAGAATGACATTAGATCCTTCGGTCGCCAAGGCTCCTTCAGGATGATAATTGTTGGCGGTCGTATTCACAGCGCGATATTCGCTCATCTACTTCTTCTTCACCAGTTTATCCAGCTCTTCGACGAACTGTTTTATGTCGCGGAACTCCCGGTACACCGAGGCGAAACGGACATACGCCACGTCGTCGAGTTTCTTGAGCCCCGCCATCACCGCCTCGCCGATGACGGTGGAGGGGGCTTCCTTCTCCCCCACGGCCATCATGGCGCGGACAACTTCTTCCAACAGTTCCTCCCTGTCTTCGGCGGAGACGGGGCGTTTGTGGCACGCTTTCTCTATCCCGGCCCTGATCCGGTCGCGGGAGAAAGGCTGGCGCGCGCCGTTTTTCTTGATGACCAGCGGCAGGCTCTCTTCCATCCTCTCATAGGTGGTGAACCGGCGCTGGCATTGGAGACACTCCCGCCTCCGCCGGATCATGTCGTTTTCCTTGGTGAGGCGGGAGTCTATAACCTTGTTCTCAAGGTTGCCGCAGGCCGGGCATTTCATCTGTTATGCGCCGGGCAGGTGTCTGCTTCGGTACAGCGGGAACCTCTCGCACAAACCGCGAACCTCCGCCTTTATCGAGGCAAGCCGCGTCTCGTCGTTTATATTGTCGAGCGCGTCGCATATCCATTTGCCCAGAATATCCATATCGTTCTCTTTCAACCCTCTCGTGGTCACGGCGGGTGTGCCGATGCGTATGCCGGATGTCACCATCGGCTTTTCCGGGTCGAACGGTATGGCGTTTTTATTGATAGTGATCCCGGCCTTCTCAAGCCCAGTCTCCGCAACCTTGCCGGTCAACCCTTTGCTCCGCAAATCCACGAGCATAAGATGATTGTCCGAGCCGCCGGAAACAAGTCGCAATCCTTTAGACATTAGAACGGAAGCGAGCCTGGCGCAGTTTTTGACTATCTGGCGCTGGTATTGTTTGAAATCGTCGCCCATCGCTTCTTTCAACGCTACGGCTTTGGCGGCGATGACGTGCATCAACGGCCCACCCTGCAAACCGGGGAACACGGAACGGTTCAAGTCCGCCGCGTATTTCTCCTTGCACAACACCATTCCGGCGCGCGGGCCGCGAAGGGTTTTGTGTGTGGTTGTCGTCACAAAGTCGGCGAACGGAACGGGGTTGGGATGAACCCCTGCGGCCACAAGCCCGGCGATGTGCGCCATGTCCACCATGAAAACCGCTCCGACTTCGTCGCAAATCTCGCGGAACGGCTCCCACGGGATCGTCCGGGGATACGCCGACGCTCCGGCGATGATGAGCTTGGGTTTGTTCGCTTTGGCAAGCGCGCGCATTTCGTCGAAGTCTATGGTCTCAGTGTCGCGTCGCACGTTGTAGGGGACGACCTTGAACCATTTGCCCGACATGCTGAGAGGATGTCCGTGCGTAAGATGCCCGCCATGAGCGAGGTTTAATCCCATGATCGTGTCGCCGGGGTTGAGAACCGCGAAAAAGACCGACTGGTTGGCCTGCGAGCCGGAGTGGGGCTGGACGTTGGCGTGATCCGCCCCGAACAGGGCTTTGGCGCGGTCTATGGCCAACTGCTCCACCACGTCCACGTTTTTGCATCCGCCGTAATATCGTTTGCCAGGATACCCTTCGGCGTATTTGTTGGTCATCACCGAGCCTTGCGCTTCGAGCACGGCTTCGCTGGTGAAGTTTTCCGAAGCGATAAGCTCCAGCGTGTAATCCTCGCGCTCTTCCTCGCCGTGGATTGCGTTCCAAACCTCCGGGTCGGTAGTCTTAAGTGCGGATTCGCGGACTTCCATCGTCATTTTATTCATTCTCCTCGCCTGTTGTTGTCCAGATCGGAAATCTTCTTTAGCCGGAGCGCATGGCGCCCGCCCTCGTATTGCGTCGTCAGCCATGTCTCCAAAATGTCGAAGGCCGTGCTGATGCCGGTGGTGCGCCCGCCTATTACGAGTACGTTGGAATCGTTATGAAGCCTGCTCATCCTCGCGGTGTAATTGTCGTACACAAGCGTGGCGCGGACGCCGGGGAACTTGTTGGCGGTGATGGACATTCCTATCCCAGTGCCGCACAGGAGGATGCCGCGTTCGAATTCGCCTTCGGAAACGACCTTGCCTACCTTGGCGCCGTAGTCCGGGTAATCCACGGAGGTGTTGTCGTGAACGCCGAAATCCATCGGCTCGTGTCCCAGTTCCTTTAAATGCTGGACGATCTTTTCTTTAAGCTCGAACGCCGCATGGTCGGAGGCGATGGCTATCTTCATTGATTGATTCGAGAACTCCAAAATCGGTTATCCATAATGGGGACATCCCCCGCATTCCAAACAAACCATTATATTTGCCCCGTTCGCATGTGTCAAAAATGTGGACAGGCGATTTTGAGTCGCCCGGGCTGTTGCCCAAAGGGAAAAACATCGCAACAAATGCTGTTCGAGGTATTCTTCACCTCGATTTGGTAGGGGCGCATCACGATGCGCCAGTTTTAAAGGAGGGCGGTTCTCGAACCGCCCTACCGAAAGGCGGTGGGGTGATGAACATCCCGAACCCAATTTTGTCCCCCTTAGGAAGGGGGACCGCAACGTAGTTGCGAGGGGGTTTAACCCCCCGGCGCTTTGCGCCACCCCCCTTTTCAGGGGG